>JBAXWW010000027.1:0-12199 GCA_037128215.1 bacterium
TAAGATCTCTCCGCCGTATTGTGTCCAGGCAAGTCCTGTTGATATACCAACTTCATCGATAGCGTTCTTTTGTTCATTTTTAAAGATAGGGCAACCAAGATATTTTGCTATCATTCCAGAACTTATAGCTTTGGCTACATTTTTACCTTCAGCAATTACTTTTGCTATTTTTCTGCAAACTTTTCCTATATATCTTTCTAGAGTTCTAAGTCCTGCTTCTCTTGTATATTCTGTTATTATCTTAAGAAGAACATTATCACTGATCTTAATATCAATATCATCTAAACCATTTTCTTTTACCTGTTTTGGGAAAAGATGTTTTTGCGCGATCTTTATTTTTTCTTCAGCTGTATATCCAGATAGTTGTATTATTTCCATTCTATCCTTTAGAGCTGGAGGTATTGTATCCCCAAAGTTTGCTGTCGCTATAAAAAGGACATTGGATAGATCATAAGGAACATTCAGATAATGATCCCTAAAAGCGAAGTTCTGTTCAGGATCTAAAACTTCAAGTAGTGCAGAACTTGGGTCACCTTTAAAATCTGCACCAAGTTTATCTATTTCATCAAGTACAAAAACTGGATTACTTGTTCCAGCTAATTTTAGTGCTTGTATTATCTTACCAGGCATTGCACCAACGTATGTTCTTCTGTGGCCTCTTATCTCTGCCTCATCCTTTACTCCACCAAGGGAGATTCTAACAAACTGTCTATCCAAGGCTCTTGCAATGGATTTCCCTAAAGATGTTTTACCTACACCAGGAGCTCCTATAAAACACAAGATCGGGCCTTTTATTTTCTTATTAAGTTTTCCAACAGCAAGATATTCAATTATTCTCTCTTTTACTTCTGCAAGACCATAATGATCTTCATCCAATATCTGTTGAGCCCTTTTTAGGTTCATATTATCTTCACTTCTTTTAGACCAAGGAAGATCAACTATCCAATCCAAATATGTTCTAAGCACAGCTGATTCACTAGACTCTGGATGCATTTTTTCCAATCTATCAAGTTGCTTTAAAGCTTCTTGTCTAACTTCATCTGACATTTCCATGCTCATTATACGTTCTTTAAGTTCTCCGGTTTCATCCATCTTTGAATCAAACTCACCCAGCTCATTTTTAATAGCCTTCATTTGCTCTTTTAAATAATATTCTTTTTGTGATTTAGTTATTTCATCCTTAGTTATGTTATTTATTTTCATCTGTATGTTTATTATTTCAAGTTCTCTTGTCAAATAATCATTGACGGTGTAAAGCCTTTTGACAGGATCCATTATCTCTAATACTTCCTGAGCTTCTTTCATTTTTAGACCTATATTGGCAGAAATTATATCAGCAAATTTTCCTGGATCTTTTATGTCTTCAAGGACAAGAAGAAGATCTGGAGAAAGCATTTTTCCCATAGAAACAAGTTTTTCTAGTTGCTGTTTTACATTTCTCATCAAAGCATCTAACTCCACTGGCTCTGTTCCTGATGTTTCTTCATTAACAGAACTTACAGATACTTTGTAATATGGAGAACGCTGTTCAAATGATTCTATTTTTCCTTTGTTAACACCTTGAATAAGTATTTTTACTCTGCCATCTGCAAGTTTTTTCATTCTAACTATCATCGCAATAGTACCAATACTGTAAATCCTTTCAGGTGTAGGAAACTCATCCGTTATTTCTTTTTGAGCTGATAAAAATATCATTTTGCTGCCAGACATAGCTTCTTCAACAGCTTTTATTGAACTTTCTCTACCTACGAACAATGGAAGGATCATGTATGGGAAAACCACAACATCCCTTACTGGCAACATAGGCATTAAAGATATAGTACTCATAGTATCCTCCAAAGCATATCTAGGTAGATATACTTTTCGGAATACGGACAAAAAAGATTAAACTAATAGCAGATTGGTGGCAGAATGCCACGCTGTAAAGACTTCTGTGGCAATTACTTTTTAGAGACCTTGCTATTTAAGCAGGTCTTCTTTGTTCAAGTTCAATGTCTTCCATGCATTCTATGCATAAAGAAGAAAACGGTTGAACTTTTAATCTTTCGATAGGAATCGACTCTCCACAACTTTCGCAATAACCAAACTCACCTTGTTCGATTCTTGAAAAAGCTCGTTCAATTTCCAAAAGACATTTTCTATCTCTTGAGTTGATTGTGCAATTCAAATACTGCCTTACTTCCTCTGCAGCATAATCGCCTTCGTCTGATGGTTTGTTGTTGTTGTCTGTGATTTCTTTGAAAACTGAATTGGAATTGTTAAGGAGCTCCTCTTTTTTACTCAGCAACAGCGACTTAAAAAAATCTAAGTGCTTATTAGTCATAACCCCCACCCCCATTGACTAATAGAACGTGAACAAGAACTGAGTGTTAATTTAATATTAGAAAACAATTTTTTCAAGTCTAAAATGTTATTCCTTTAAAACTATTTTTCCTCTTTCAACTCCTAAAACAAAAAGTTCTTTTTCTGCATCACCATCACTACCAAAAGAAATCTTACCTGTAGCGCCGACGAATGAACTTATCCCAGTGATAGAACTTCTTAAAGAGTCTCTTGTCTGGCTACCTTTTTTTATAGTGTTTATCAAAATATTTGTTGCATCGTAAGCTTGAGCTTCCAAAACACCAGGAACAGAATTGAATGCTGCTTTAAAATTCTTTATAAAAATCTTTCCTTCTTCAAAATTAGGATTACTGGAAAAGCCATCAACAAATACCGCTCCCTCGACGTTGTTACCACCTCTGGTAACCAACTGTGGACTGTTCCATGTGTTAGGTCCAAGCAAGACAACATCTCTTGCATCGTAATAAGGTAAATACGGAGCGATCTGTGCTGCGGTTTTTGCATCATCTGGAATAAAAATTGCATCAAAAGAAAGTATCGGCGGAAGGTTTACTTCTTTATCTTTCTTCTTTTTAGAACCAGAGATAGCAACGTCTTCTTCCATCTTCTTTTTCAATTCATTATATTCTGTTTTTCTTGCCCACGTATAATAGGAACCCAGAAGCTTTCTTACATCATCCCTAAAATCATCTTGCTTCAATTTATATGGTTGAATAGCAGTTATTTCGCCGCCCCTACTAAGAACCTCATCCCAAAAATATTTGGTAAGCTCTTGCCCATAACTATCTGTAGGATACATTATCCCAAACTTGTTCATAGATAGTTCATTCATAGCATAAGAAACTAATCGCCTGATTTGATTTCTATTAGTCATGGTTGTTCTAAAGACGAACTTTCCCAAACCTTCAAGATCTTCTTTTTGAGAAAGGGTCATATTTGGAATTCCCGACATATAACACTGCTTAGCTACAACTTCCGCTGTTTCTCCTCCAAGTGGACCAATAATAGCAATTACATTGTCTTGCTCTATTAATCTATCTACGGCCATCTTTGCTATTTCGGGATCATCCTGAGAATCCATAATTGCAAGGCGGATCCCCGTATTAGATCTTTTGTTCTCTCCAAAAATACCAGCAGCAAGTTGTATGCCCATTAATGACTTTAAACCATAAGGAGCATTCTTTCCTGAAAGAGGAAGTATGACTCCTATAGTATTAGGATCGACCTTTTCAAGGCTGCCCATTCTGCTTATATAGTTTTGAGCCTGAACAGCAAACTCATGCTGAGGATAATCCCTTAAAAATTCTCTAAACTTGTCTTTTGAATCTTTTGTATTTCCATCTTGCATATACTTTTCTGCTAATTTGAATACTGCATAAGGTTTTACGTCTTGATCCTTATCTTGAATATTTTTAAGTTCAGACACACTCATCTTATCTATGCTTGAAAGGATAGACATAGTCGCTTTTGACTGTAGAGCTGGATCAGTTGAAAGCTTTTTTACTTTAATAAAAGTATCGATCGCTTTTTCTTTATTCCCGGTCTCGAACTCCAAATGTCCAAGGAACCACATAACTTTTAATTTAAAGGCAATATCAAGATTTTCCAATTCTATACTATTTATAGAAGACAAAGCCTGATCGTATTGTTTCTGATTATAGGCATCCATCGCCTGTTGCAAAAGTGCAGAGGCTTCCTTAGAGGTAGAAGATTTTTTTGATGAGGAGACTTTTGCTGGTGATTCTTTAGAAGACACTTCTTTAACAGGTGATGTTTTAGCACTAATTTTAGTTTTTTTAGAGCTAGAACCAGTCATTGGTTTTTGTTCTGCACACCCAAAGACCAGTAAAGTAATTGTTACCAAACAGAATATTTTTTTATTCATAATGGAATGGACATTACCATCATGCTAGAGAATTCTCTAGTGTAAATTAGGACTTAAAAAACCTCTTAATTTTATCTTTATATTTTGAATATATAGGCGTAGATGCGCTGGAGCTAAGAGAATCAAACTTCTTTAATAATTCGATCTGCTCTTTTGATAGTTTTGTTGGAGTTTCCACCACAATATGAACCAGCTGATCCCCTCTGTAATGTGTTCCAAGCCTATAGACACCTTTACCTGATAATCTAAAAAGTTTACCACTCTGTGTCCCCGCTGGGACCTTCATTTTAACAACACTATCCAAGGTAGGAACATCTACCTCCGAACCAATTATTGCCTGAACAAAAGAAATAGGTATTTCGCAAAGTATATCTGTCCCACGCCTTTCAAAAAAATCATGTTTCTGAACAGATATATGTACATAAAGATCACCGTTAGGTCCGCCGTTTAATCCAGCTTCACCTTCACTTGATAGTTTAAGTGTTTGTCCGTCATCTATTCCGGCTGGGATTTTAACAACAAGTTTTTTATTTAGCTTTGTTGTTCCAGCACCCTTACAAGTCTTACACGGATTTTTTATTATGCTGCCTGTTCCGTGACAAGAACTGCAGGTCCTGGACATAGAGAAAAAACCTTGTCTAACAAAAACCTCTCCGCTACCAGCGCAGGTCGGACAAGTTTCTGGTTTTGCTCCTCCAGCTACACCTGTTCCCTTACATTCCGTACACGCTTTATTACTTGGTACTACTATTTCTTTTTCTGAACCAAATGAAGCTTCTTCAAATGGAACTGTTAATGTAACTTCAGCATCATTACCTCTTCTCGCAGAGGTTTTCTTTCTTGAGGAACTATTTCTAAAAGGGCTATTCCCTCCACCAAAGATATCTCCAAAAATATCGCCAAAGACATCTCCAACATCTCCACCGCTAAATCCACCACTATAATTTCCACCACCGCCAAAGCCTGCCCCAAAATTAGGATCAACACCAGCATGACCAAACTGATCATACTTAGTTTTTTTGGAAGTATCGCTTAAGACTTCATATGCTTCTGTGGCTTCTTTAAACTTCGTCTCTGACTCTTTATCACCCGATGTCCTGTCCGGGTGATGTTTTAGAGCAAGTTTTCTATAGGCCTTTTTTATCTCGTCTGCAGAAGCTCCCTTTTGTACACCAAGAACTTCATAGTAGTCTCTTTTAGTGGACGGCATCCATTATACTTCCTTAAAATCAGCATCTATAACTTCGTCTTTTCCACCCTCAGTGGATTGACCCTGTCCTTGACCTTGTCCTGGATTTCCATCACTTGGACCTTGCTGTTGTTGGTTATTAGCAGAACTCTGTTTGTATATTTCTGATGCTGCCTTACCTGCTACGGTATTAAGCTTTTCTATCTGAGCTTTCATTTCACTTACATCTTCTTTTGTAAGGATCTTTTTAGCCTCTTCAATCTCTGTTGTAAGTTCTGTCTTTATAGCGGCATCAATTTTATCTCCATATTCTTTAAGTGTTTTCTCTGTAGAGTAAACCAATCCATCCAACTGATTTCTTACTTCTGCTTTTTCTTTCTTTTCTTTATCTTCCTGAGCATGAGCCTCAGCTTCCTTAACTATGTTCTTTATTTCCTGTTCATTTAGACCACTTGATGCTGTTATCTGTATCGCTTGCTGTTTTCCAGTACCAAGGTCCTTCGCACTAACATGCATAATACCGTTTGCGTCTATATCGAACGCAACTTCTATTTGTGGAACACCTCTAGGTGCTGGGATAATTCCAACTAGTTCAAAACGTCCAAGTGTTTTATTACCGCTGGCAATTTCTCTTTCTCCCTGAAGTACATGTATACTAACTGCAGGCTGACTATCAGCAGCAGTTGTGAACACCTGACTTTTCCTTGTAGGAATAGTTGTGTTCTTTTCTATAAGTTTTGTAAATACGCCACCTAGTGTTTCTATACCTAGAGAAAGCGGAGTAACGTCCAACAATAGAACGTCTTTTACGTCCCCTGCCAGAACACCACCCTGTATAGCTGCACCGATCGCAACAACTTCGTCTGGATTAACACCTTTAGAAGGTTCTTTACCAAATATTTCTTTAACTTTTTGTTGTACTTTTGGGACTCTTGTCATTCCGCCAACAAGTATTACTTCATCTATCTTATCTAGAGAAATACCTGCGTCTTTTATTGCTGTTTTACATGGAGCTACAACTCTTTCTATAAGATCATCAACAAGACGCTCAAACTGAACACGAGTAAGCTTCATATTTAAGTGTTTTGGACCTGTTGCATCTGCAGTTATAAAAGGAAGATTAATATCTGTTTCTGTAACGTTAGAAAGTTCCATCTTTGCTTTTTCTGCAGCTTCTTTTAATCTTTGAAGCGCCATTTTATCTTTGGAAAGATCTATTCCGTCAGTCTTTTTAAATTCAGCTACTATCCAGTCCATTACTCTCTGGTCAAAATCTTCTCCACCTAGGAAAGTATCGCCGTTAGTAGATTTTACTTCAAAAACGCCATCACCTAATTCGAGGATGGAAATATCAAAAGTTCCGCCACCCAAGTCAAAAACTGCGATCATTGTATCTTTATGTTTTTTGTCCTCGCCAAAAGCAAGAGCAGCAGCTGTAGGTTCATTTATTATTCTTTTAACATCAAGACCCGCTATACGACCAGCATCCTTTGTTGCTTGACGCTGACTGTCGTTAAAATAAGCAGGAACAGTTATAACTGCCTCTGTAACCTTTTCACCAAGATAATCTTCTGCTGTTTGTTTCATTTTTTGTAGAACCATTGCAGAGATCTCTGATGGGCTCATTTCTTTTCCATTTATATTTACCCATGCATCACCATTTGTTGCTTTGATGATCTTAAATGGAGATACTTTTATTGATTGCTGAACTTCTGGTGAATCATATTTTCTTCCCATAAGTCTTTTTATCGCAAAAAGAGTTTTTTCTGAGTTAGTAACAGCCTGTCTTTTTGCAAGCTGACCGACTAATCTTTCTCCATTATCTGCAAAAGCAACTGTAGACGGAGTAGTTCTTGTTCCTTCAGAATTCTGAATTACTTTTACTTCTCCACCTTCCATTATTGCAACGCAAGAATTTGTGGTTCCCAAATCTATACCAATTATTTTACCCATATACTAGTCCTCCTTGTTTTTCTTTTTTGATACGCAAACCTTAGACGGTCTTATTAATCTTCCTTTTAATACGTAACCTTTTTCGTACTCTTTTACAACTTGGCCATTATCGTGTTTTTCTGATTCTGTATGATCCATAGCCTCATGAAAATTAGGATCAAATTTCTGATCAACAGAATTAACTTCTTTAACACCAAATTTTTCTAGAACATCTTCAAACTGTTTCTTTATTAGCAATATTCCTTCTACAAATTTTAAAACATTCTCTTTGGCAACATTATGATCCTTTGCAAAATCAAGCTCGTTTACTTCTTGTTCTGTAGCTCTATTCAAATTATCTAGAACTGGTAATATTGCTTTTATTAATCTCTCATTAGCAAAATCTATCTGCTGTTGATTATCTTTGGCACTACGTTTTTTAAAGTTATCAAAGTCAGCACAAACATATAACAAATCCTGCTGAGCCTTTTTTGATTTAAGAAGATTATCATATTCTTCTTTTGAGATACTCACACAATCCTGTGTCTGATCTTTTTGTTCTGTTATCTCAACAGAATCAGGTTCTCTGTTCTCAGTCTTTTTAGCTTCATCAAGCATTTAAAAATCTCCTTACGTGGCAATATGGTACCTGCGCTTATTGGAGTCAACCCCCACTAAAGAAAATACTTGAAAAGACTAGTATAAATAGGTATAGATTTAGGCCTTAAACAGCTACTAGTCCCCATAGTCTAGTGGTTAGGACATGGCCCTCTCAAGGCTAAGACACGGGTTCGAGTCCCGTTGGGGACGCCAGTCACTTTTTGACTTCATTTCACACAGCACCGCAAACGGAGATTTCAAATCATATCGAACAGTTGTATCGTCGAGAACTGGGTTCGATAGTATCTTATCAAACATGGCTCTACGAGCCTCTGGAGTTGCCAGCAAATACTGTGCCCTTGCGGTTATGGCCAGTTCGAGAATAGATTTTGAAGTTTCAAGGTAAACTCCGTTGATTGTATCGGTTGCTTGCTCAAGCTGATCGGCATAAACCATTCTTTCATTTTTTAATCTAGTAGCCTGTTTCTTATATGTCTCTTCATCAATACTTTGTTTTGCAAATAAATCAAAAAGTTGATCCATCCTAACATCAATGTTAATAAGACCCTGTTTAAACCCTTCTATTTCTCTTTTATGAGCACTTTTAACTTTCAAGTGCGTTTCATTCAATGCGTTGGAGATATACTCAGCCATCTGCTTTGTAATCGTTATAGCGTCAATAGCAGGTTCTAGTTGTCCCCATATCTTAGCCTCTGATATATTCTGCCCCTTTTGTGTAGAATGGACTCCTTTACCATTTGTGCAGTGATAGTATGGGTATGTTTTTATCTCTCCAGTCTCCTTTATTTTCTTTTTTTTTGGATCGTAGGTGACGTTGCAACCACATTTGGGGTCAGCACATTTAATCCAACCGCTGCCGAATGGAGCATCTTTCCTTATAAATGGAACAAGCTTCCTTTTTGGATTATCCGACACTGTATCAAGGATGTTCTGTGGAATTATTAACTCATGCAATCCTTTGTACTCTATACTCTGCCAATCGAAAAAACCGGCATAGAACTTATTCTTAAGTCTTCTTTCAACAGAAGAAATACCATACTGAGTAGTCTTGCCTACAGGGACAAGACCTTCATCAACACAAGTTGTCATTATCTTCTCATAAGAATATCCTTGTGAACGCAGCTCAAATTCCCTTTGTACCCATTTTACGTTGTTGATATCAGGATCAGGCACAATGATTGAACCTCTCTTTAACTCTTTACCGGTACTGTCCTTTAATTTTTGAAGGGTATAACCAAGAGGAACGTGGCTACTGGGGAACCAACCATTTTGAGCCTTTGTTTTCATAGCATCCAAAGTTTTGGTCCTTAAATTTCTAATAAACTGCTTATTGGTAACAGCATTTATATCCCTCATGAAAAAATCAGTATCTGGACTGTTGATATCAATTACTTTGTTTTCCTTGGCGTAGTGGATTGATATTTTTCCTTCACGAATAAGCTGTTCGTTCTTTTCGTTATCCGTCAAATTCCTTGTCTCTCTATCGTAGATCAGAAATATAACATGCTTGATCTTATCCTTTAGGGCCTTCTGTATAGCCTTATTAAATTCAACACGATCACGTGAATCTTTAGCCGACTCTATGATTTTAATAACCTCAACTAAATTCAATTTGTTCTTAACACAATATTCTCTTATTTCATTTTCCTGTGTCTCATGTGAAGTATTACCCTCCTGTCTACGACTGCTGACCCTTAATATTGCCATTGCTTTATTGTTCTCTTTCATATTCATCTCCTTTTAATAATATTTATTCTACACAATCAAGTTCTTTCGGGTTCGATAGCTTCTACGTAGGCGTCTTGTTTCTGTCCCTAATCGTTGCTAGTCCACGAAACAGCTCAACAAGATTATTAAGTTCATCTTCAGTTAAAGAGATGGGCTCACCTGTTGGCGTATCTGTAAAAACCTTTGGGAACTTTTTTTCTTTACCTGTTTTATCATCTACATCAGAGGCTTGAGTTTCTACCTGGGACATATCGTCTATTTTGGTATTACTCATTGTTGTCACCCTTGTGATCTATTGGGGGTGTGATATTTGTGTTTTCTTGTTCCTTATTAATAGTGGAAACAAGGGAACAAGCATTTATGCTATATTTGAAGGGGTCGCCTTTACCACCTTTCCCTTCTTTAAATATCTGTACGTCAGCTACTAAGTCCCTTAGAGCTCTAACCTTATATGCTTTTCTCCCCTCGATGCCGTTATCTATCTCTTGCTCTGTTAGAGGCTCAGACTGTTTAGACAAAAAATCAAGGATGGTTTTGGACATTTTCTTAAGCTCTGCTTCTTCTTTTGTTCCACCAATACTACAAGTTCTCGTAGTCTCGTCGAAGGAGACCATTAGTTCATCCAAGTTTTTGCCATATCTTTGGTCGCTATAGATAATTCTCTGTTCGTTCTTTCTCTGAAGTATTAACGCTGTATCAATAGTTCCAAAAATGGCCGTAGAACCTAATATACCATCCGTTCCTTGCCTGTCCCCTTTGCTAACATGATGGATACACATCACATGTGCTTGTGTTCTTCTTGCCATTTGCATCAGCGGATCAAGGGCTCTAGTGACGCTGTTGTAATCATTACCGTCTTTAACACTAACAAAACGAAACAAAGGATCTATGATTATCAAATGAGGTTTATAGTGATCAACAATCTTGTTAACCTCATCAAAAGAATCATATAACGCACCTGATACGTGGACATAAATGTCCTCCATACCGGTGGCCCCCATATCTCTAAAATGTTTTATAACTTCTGATTGCTTCTCCTCTAGAGCGAAGTAAAGGACACTGCCTTGAGTCACTGCTCTTTCTAAAAAGTCTCTACCACTAGCGATACATAATGCTAGATTTCTAGCAAGTGTGGTTTTGCCTGTTTTGGGTTTACCCACCAGTAAAGAAAGACCCGAACATGGTAGTAAATCGTCCACAATATACTGAAGTTTTTCTTCAGGCATAGAAAACATGTCTGCTAATTTCATAAGATTAATTTTATTAGAAACCGTAACTAATGAGTTATCATATCTCGCAACACTGTTAACTATTCCTCTTACCTCATCGTCTGGAAGAGGATCTTCACACATCTTTTCATTCAATATTAGCAGGCTCTCCTCAATGGTTTCTTTACACATTCCGAACCTGTTCATCGAACCAGCTAACTTTGCCAGTGTGTTATTCCTTTCTCCAGTTCTTATTTTCTTGTTCCCTTGTTTCTCCCTATTAGAGGGAACAACAATATCTTTAGGCTTGTTTATTAACTCTATTAACCAGCTAGGGGCATCTGCAATTGGGGTATTAAAATCGACCCATTCATATGTCTTTCCACTCTCATGCATACTAGATGGAGCAACTATAAACTTACCATTGCTCTGTACATCTATCCCGTCGGGTATTGTTGTACTCCTAATAGTTGTCCCTACAGGGTATCTGTAGATTAAGTGCCTTCCTCCACCGCCAGTATTACTTGTTAATGTACATGGTAATGTACCGAATCTTGCCTCTAGCCCAGCCAACGTAATATCTCCATCATTTCTAACATCGATATCCAGTGCAAATACACCAGAACTCTCTCCCATTAGTATCCCTACATTAGCATCCGGCCATCTGGTGACCCATCCTTCAATCACTGCCTCATCTGTGGATGCCATGTTCGGCCAGTCCCTGATCAGTGGTTTTTTGCCCCTTGGCTCAACAGGAATAACCCTCCAACCTCTTTCTGCATACTTTAAAAACTCCTTCTTCATCTTTGCCTCCTGGAAGTTGTTTCCTTCCAAAAAGCACTCTGTGAAAAACTACAAATAGAGTGTGAATTTCACACAAAAATATTCAATAACGGTCTTAAATAGACGTTTGAGAGCAGAAAAAAATCTCAAAATGCTAGTGTGAAAATAACAAAAGGCGTGTTTTTATGGATTAGTCTTCAAACGGGACGTTGTTTTCTTTCATGATTCTTTCTGCTGCATGTTTGTCAAAACAAGAATATTTAAAAGGATCAGGGTCTTTAATTTTAAACCTTATAGTGTATCCTTTGCGTCCAAATTCTCTCTTACTTTTCAAAGGCCTTTCGTCAGATTCAGACAAAGGAATATTCTCGTTCAGAATAGCATTTATCGAACAAATCGTCTGCCTAAAAGCCACATCACTATCGATGCCAATAGAACGATTAGGAACAAAAGAATTAAACTTACACAAGTCCTTAAAAAAGCAATACAGTCTACTAGGCGAACCCCCTG
>JBAXWW010000028.1:0-12023 GCA_037128215.1 bacterium
ATCCAAATAATGTATGATAATTTTCTGGAACAAAACTATAAGTAATAGTTTCTAGATAACCTAAACCCTTTAAAACATTTTTTATATTATTTTTTAGTTTTTCATCAGTACTGCCATCATCAAAATTTGCAGAAAGGATAACAGAAGGAAGCTCTGCTGGAATTTTATCAAAACCATTAAGACGAGCTATCTCCTCATATATATCAACTTTCATCGTAACATCATTTCTGAACGAAGGTACGTTTATCTTAAGTACCTCTTTTGACTCTTCTACACCAAAAGATATTGATGTAAGCAATTGTGTTATCTCTGCGTCTGATATTTCCAGTCCTATAAAATCTGAAGCTGAGCGCGAGCTTATTTCTATAATATTTTTTGATCCCTTCTTAGTAACTACATCTACAAAATCATAAATTTCTTTTGCATCAGCTAGTTCTGCATATAAAGAGCTGGCTCTTTCCATAACCTTAGTCATAAAATCAATATCAACACCCCTCTCAAATCTTTGAGAAGAATCAGTCGATATGTTATGGAATTTTGATGTAAGCCTTATGGAAGAAGGAGCAAAACAAGCACATTCAAGTATCAAGTCGGTAGTATCATCAGATATTCCAGAATCAAGGCCACCCATTACTCCTGCTATCGCTAGGATCTTTTTATCATCAGCTATTACAATGTCACTGTTCCTTAGCTCTTTATCTGTCCCATCCAATAATTTAATTTTTTCTTTTTCTTTTGCGTTTCGTACAATTATTCCTGAATTAGAGACATGACGCATATCAAAAGAATGAAGCGGATGCCCTGTTTCTATCATAACGTAATTTGTTATATCAACAATATTATTGATTGATCTTAGCCCTACAGCTTCTAATCTTTTTACCATCCAATCTGGGGACGGTTTTATCTTAACACCCTTTATTAATCTTCCTATATATCTGAGACAAGTATCGGCTTTTATATCTACAGAAAGACCGCCTGTGCCATTAGCTGTAGATTTAATACTATTAAATTTATAATTGAGTTTTTGCCCAAGTATCGCAGAAACTTCTCTAGCGACTCCAATATAACCTAAGACATCCCCTCTATTAGGTGGAACAGCTATAGTTATAAAAACATCATCAAGAGACAAAGCTTGTGCAGCAGGAGAACCAATGTTTGCATCTTCAGGAAGTATTATAATCCCAGAACTTTCTGTAGAAAGCCCAAGTTCACTAGTAGAACAACACATTCCGCAAGATTCAACATCCCTAATCTTTGATTTTTTAATAACAAGACCATTAGGAAGTTCTGCTCCAACCAAAGAAGCAACGATTTTATCTCCAGCTTTCATATTGCTGGCACCACAAACTATTTGAAGTGTCTCTTTGCCAACATCAACGCTGAGAACAGAAAGTTTATCTGCATTTGGATGTTTATCTTTAGTGATTATCTTTCCTACAACGACCTTATCAAGGCCTTTACCCTGATATTCTATTGCTTCTACTTCTATGCCTCTATTAGTTAGAGATTCTGCTATATAAGCAGCTTTGCTTTTATCTATATCAAGGAATGTCCCTAGCCAGTTTAAACTGATCCTCATTGGAATTGCCTCAAGAACCTTACATCACCCTCATAAAAAGAGCGAAGGTCAGATATTTTATATTTTAACATAGCGATTCTTTCTATACCCATTCCAAAAGCAAAACCTGTTACATCCTCTGGATATCCGCAGTGTTCAAATACTTTTGGATTTACCATTCCACAACCAAGGATCTCTAGCCAGCCTGTATTTTTGCATATCCTGCAGCCCTTACCTTTGCATGCAACACAAGTTACATCAACTTCAGCTGATGGCTCAGTAAAAGGAAAATAACTAGGTCTTAAACGTATTGATGTTTTTTCTCCAAACATTCTTTTAGCAAAATATAAAAGTGTACCTTTTAAATGTGATAATTTTATTCCCTTATCTACGACTAATCCCTCAACCTGATGGAACATCGGAGTATATGTAACATCATAATCAGACCTATAAACTCTTCCTGGAGAAAGTATCCTTACAGGTGGAGTGTTCTTCATCATAGTTCTAGCCTGAACAGGGGAAGTATGAGTACGAAGAACAACGTTATCCATGACGTAGAAAGTATCCTGCATATCCCTTGATGGATGATCAGGAAGAATATTCAATGCATCAAAATTATAAAATTCATGCTCGATCTCTGGACCATTTGCAATGCTGTAACCAAGCGGTTTAAAGATTTCTATTATTTCATTTAATATTTGTGTAACACGATGAAGAGCACCTAAACGATAAACTCTTCCTGGCATGCTTATATCTATTGATTCGGAAGAAAGTCTTTTCTTACCATCTTCTGCTTTTAATTTTTCTTCAAATTCATTTATTTTTTGTTCTATGCTTACTTTTAATTTATTTATTGATGCGCCTGCTGTTTTTCTTTCTTCAGGGTCTAATTCACCAATATTTCTTGTAAGTTGATAAAGGTCACTCTTTTTACCAAGAGCTTTTATTTTGAATTCTTCAAGTGATTTTATGTCCTTTACAGAACACAAATCCCTATTGAGGTCTTCCTCAAGACTAGATAGCTTGAGACTTAAGTCAGACATTAGTTAGTGGCTGCCTGAGATACTTTTACCAATGATGCAAATGTTTTTGCGTCCTCAGAAGCTATAGCTGCTAGAACTTTTCTATCAAGTTCTATGCTAGATTGTTTAAGACCAAATATTAGTTTTGAATAAGAAGATCCGTTAACTTTTGCTGCTGCGCCTATTCTTACATTCCAAAGAGCGCGCATATTACGTTTATTCTTCTTACGTCCAACATACGCATAAGTTAATGCATGTATAACAGCTAGTTTTGCTGTCTTAAATATTTTTGAACGTCTTCCACAAAAACCTTTTGCAAGTTTTAACCAGGTTTTGTGTCTATTTTTTAATTTAAATCCACCTTTTGCTCTAGCCATCGTAAATCTCCTAGTATTAGAATTAGAACTTGTAAGGAAGCTGTTTTTCTACTCTTGGTGTATCAGTAGGACCCAAAACGCCTCTCTGCTTTAAGTTTCTTTTTTGTCCTTCTGTTTTGCAACCAAGTTTGTGCATAAGATATGCTCTTTTATGCTTAACCTTACCTGTTCCAGTAACTTTAAACCTTTTTTTTGCTCCGCTCTTCGTCTTTATCTTTGGCATATTAATCCCCTTTAATATTATTACAGAAAGCGAGTTCTAGCAAAGTAGCAAGTAATTGTAAAGATATTTTATAAAAGCCGCCTTCATTGACTAATCCTGTTGTTATTTTATAGTATTAGAAGGACAGTCATTTTTAGCACCGTTGTAGAACTCTATACATACTACAATCATCATCGTACTACCATGGAAATCAATTGAATAATTTCTTTTTTAGCGGTAGTTCACTTATCGTTTAAACAATTAGAGGAGTACATAAATGATAAAGCATTCTGTTAAGTGCGATAATGTTAAATATGCTGTAAGGGACATTCTTTCTGTCGCTAATGAAGCAAAAAAGAAGGGCTTACCTCTTAGATATCTTAATATAGGCGATCCTCTTAAATTTGATCATTCCACACCAGCTCATATGATAAACGCTATACATAACGCAATGCTAAATGGCGAGAATGGATATTGCCCTAGCAATGGTACGGAAGAAGCAATTGAATCTGTAAGAAATGACGCTAAGAGAAAAAACATAACAAACATTCATGATATATTCATAACATCTGGAGCCAGTGAAGCAATAGAACTAGCTTTAACCGCTCTTTTGGACCCTGGCGACAACATTCTAACGCCTTTTCCAGGATATCCATTATATACGGCTGTTCTGGCTAAATTAGACGTACAGGAAAACCCATATTTTCTTGATGAAGAGAATGAATGGATGCCAGATCCCGAAGATATAAGAAAAAAAATAAATTCAAAAACAAAAGCCATCGTTATAATCAACCCTAATAATCCTACAGGAAGTCTTTGTTCAAAAGAAGTACTGATGGAAATTGTAAAAATAGCAGAAGAAAAAAACCTATTAGTCCTATGCGATGAAATATATGACAGGATATTATATGATGGTAAGGAACATATCTCTTTAGCGTCTTTAAATCCTGAGTTACCTGTTATTACTTTTAATGGTGTTTCTAAATCATACGTAGCACCAGGGTTTAGAATAGGATGGGGAATAATCAGCGGAAATAAGCAAAAACTATCAACATATATTGAGGCTCTTAATAAGCTTTTGAGGGCAAGACTGTGTGCCTGCACACCAGTAATGGCGAGTGTAAAAGCAGCTTTAGATGGACCACAGGATCATCTTGTTTCTTTAATGAAGAAGATGACAATAAGAAGAGATATGACTTGGAAAATGTTAAATGCTATAGAAGGGATAAGCTGCGTTAAGCCAGAAGGTGCTTTTTACGCTTTTCCTAAAATAGAAGTTAAAGATGATGCAGACTTTGTTAAGCATCTAATAATGGAGACTGGTGTAGTAGTAGTACCTGGAAGCGGATTTGGACAAAAACCAGGGACACAACATTTTAGAGTAGTCTTCTTGCCTGAAGAAGAAATACTTAAGGATGCATATACAAAAATAGGAACATTTATGAACAAATGGAGAAATTTATAATGGAAAAACAACAAACATTCAAAAAAGTTAATTTTAATGAACCAATGGAAAAGTATCTTATCTTCTCTCTTACTCCCGAAAAAAAGTTATTGGATATAATAAGAGAGTTAAAAGATGTTTTCCCAAAACAAAAAGATTGGAGAGATCTTTCTGACAACAGACCTCAAAAAGAAACAGAGATCATAGAAAAATTTAGAAGACGTGGAAAACTCTACAGAAAGATATGTCAAAACTGGATGAACAAGAATATGCACCTTGCAGAAGAATTCAATAATTATTTTCAGGATCATGACAAAGAGATCAGTACTGAAGAAGTTCTTAAATTCTTTGAATCAATCAAGAAAAAATTTAACATGGGAATAAAAGATATAATGGTCTTTATACACATCTACCTGGAACACGGCGTAGGAATGCAGTTATTTGAGGAATCTGCTGCAAAGCTTGATGCAGAATTAGAGAAGCATCTAAAAACAGAAAAAAACAATTAATACTAATTTGCATTTTAAATTATCTTAATCTAATTTTTATAGAGCTGGCACTTAGTCGGTTTATCTAGTCTTTATAATCTAAAGCGCGTTTTGTGTATGAAGAAGCTGGAATACTTGTATTTACAATTTTTGGTGTTTACTCGGCAGAAAGAAACACCAAAGACTAAAGTAAATAAGGTATTACAGCGATAAATAGCAAAGCGAGTGTCAATTACACATATATCTATGGCTTATATGTCCAAGTTTATTTTAAATTATTACACTAATATAAACTGGCTAAACGTTGTATCCCCATTCAATGTACTTTGCTTTTATAGTACTTATTGCATCATTTACGGAATTAGTAACTACAGGCATAGGAAAAACTGCGTTCATAACATTTTGCCTGATCTCTGGTCGTTGAGCAATAAACCATTTATCATATACAATTACGACACCTTTATCTTCTTTACTTCTTATTAGACGTCCAGACCACTGTCTAAGTTTCATTAATCTTTGAGGCAGTTCAAATCCCAGATAAGGATTAACTCTGTGCTTTAACTTATAAAGGTCCTCTCTTGCTATATATGTTGGGACCTTCATCATTATCGGCATTCTTTCCAATATCACACAAGACAATGCATCTCCTTTTATATCCAGACCCTCACCAAAAGATTCTGAGCCTAAAAGTATCGCCTTTGGTTCTGTCTTAAAATAATTAACAACATCGCTGCCAAGATCATATCTTAATATCTTAAATCCCTTTGGCACAAGTTTTTCTACCAAAATATCATAACAGGCATATAGCCTTTTTAGATTTGAAAATAAAACCAGCGTCTTTCCACCAAGCAGATTAGCTACATCACAGATAGTAGAAGAAAGCTGAGGGACAAAATCACTATTCCATGCATCTGTAGAATCATTCATGAACATCATCATTGAATGTTTTTTATAATCAAAAGGTGACTGGATGGAAATAACGTCATCACTGCTTACTTTTGTAGTTATTTTATCAAAACCTATTTCCTCAGATATGGATTTATCGCCTGTCATCATAGTAGCAGAAGTAAATATGGTAGAGGTAAAATTTGGATAAACGTCGCTTGCTAGGACCTGACCTACATCAACTAGCGCACGAGAAAGTATCCAATTCTCTTTTGAACTATCCCAGGTCAGCCAAAAGACATGTTGATTATCAAGATTATCCAGATCAGATAGAGCAACGACCTGCTCTAGCAGAATGCATAGCTCGGATAACTTTTCCATAAGGGACTCAATTATCAGCACATATTCTTTATCTGTTACCGCGAATTTAACCTTAAGAAGAAGTTCGTTCATGTGCTTAAAGGTTTGAAGAACATCAACAAAGAAAGAAGAGCACTCTGCCCACTCCTCAAGTTTTGCCAAACCATATTGTCCATAAACAAGAGTAGGAGAAAAAAGGATCAATCTTTCAGCATAATCCTGGTTAAGTTTCTTGTTCATGTTCGAAAAAACTTTTACAAATAGTTTTTCATATAGAATTTTGAATTGATGGTCATAATCAGTTAACCTAGATGAAGATGATTCTATCTTTGTTATCAGATCCGCATCTATACCCATCTTCTTTAGAGCAGAAAGTATTCCCTTGTTCCGTTGTTCATCATTAAGAATAAAAATAAGGTTAGCTATAACTGATGAATCTATTTCCATCGCAGTTGCTTCTGTCGCTTCCTTTTGAAGATTATGTGCCTCATCAAATATTATCTTATCCCCCTTAGGGAGATGTGCAGGCCAGTTCATCATCAGAGAATGATTCGTTACCATAAGATGAGCGGCTCTAGACGATTTAGCCATACTAAAATAGTGACAGTCATTATAATAAGAGCATCTGCTTTGATGACAACTTGAAGAATCTGCGCACAAAACACCCAGCATCCTATATACATGAGGAAATGTTGTCTTCACCCAAAAAGGTATACCAGTAAAATCACCACCGTCAGAAAGTTTGTCAAAAGCAAAAAAGAAAAGTTTTGAATATTTTGATTCAAAATCATCAATAAGATCTATATCCGCAAAAAAACGATCCATCTTTCTTATGCACAGATAGTTGTTACGACCCTGTACCTTTATAGCCTTAACCTCATTGTTATCAAGCAACTGCTTGGCCAAAGGAAAATCATTCTCAAGAATCTGCTGTTGTAATATTTTTGTTTTTGTAGAAACAATAACATTTCCAGAGTTTTTTATCGCCCATTGTAAAGCAGGAAGAAGATATCCGATGGTTTTACCTGTACCAGTTCCAGCCTCTATCATAAGAGCAGTATTGTTATTAAAACTATCTGTAACATGTTTTATGTACTGATGTTGTTCGGGTCTTATATCAAGCGGAGCAGTTATTAAAGCTGATAATCTTTCTGCATCAATATCTATTTGTTCAAACTTTAATCCTTTTGTGGAGGTGGAAGGTTCATCTTCATCTATAACAATTGGATATTCTTTAGGAGGAGTTGCTGGAATTATATTGCCTATAAGATCTCTCCATAGCCATTCTTCTTTTCTAAAAAAACTTACAAGTCTTTGTCCTACCACATAGTGATTGAGATCTGTCTCCATTTTATTCTTTATATAAAGAATAACTTTGTACATATCCTCAGCATCTTCAAACGCTCTATGGCGTTCTCCATCCGTCCTTACGCCAGTCTTTTTTATCAGAGTATCAAGCTTAAGGCTTCCTATGGCAGGAAAAAACAAGGACATTATTTCCATTGTATCCATAAAAGGATTGCGAAGGTCTTTTTTGATATGTGATTTCAAGAAAGCTTCTTCAAAAGCAGAGTTATGTGCGATAAGAGGATAATCACCTATAAATTCCAATAATTTTTCTCTTACATCATCTATAGATGGTGCATCTTTAACCATTTCATTATCAAGACCATGTGTAAGAATTGAAATAGCATATGGTATATTTATACCTGGATTAACAAGAGTCCTAAATTCTGAAATAGGCTCCAGTTTATCATTTACCTTTACAGCTCCTATCTCTATTATCTTGTCTTTTTTTTCACTAAGACCAGTTGTTTCTAAGTCGATAAAAATGTATTGAGAATTGCTCACCTATACCACCTTATTATTTAGAGTCTGTCATTGCCAGACGGAAACCAAGATCATAACTAGCACCATATGGAGCATTCCAATATACATGCCCGACACGTAAACCAAGAACATAATAAAAACAACTACCACCACGCATTATACGATTTAAATGAATCGTATCTGGATATTTATCAAAGCACCACTCCCAAACATTACCACTCATATCATAAACACCAAGTTTATTAGCTTGTAGTTTTTTTACATCGCTGGTTTGTTCATTTTTATACCAGGCGACAGTATCATTTAGTATGGTTTCACTCACAAATGAACCATTTATATAAAGAAAATCATTTAAAAATTCTATATCAGTCCCACTTATATAGTTACCTGGTGTCCAATCTTTTCCATCTTTATACCTTGCAGCAAGCTCCCATTCATTACTTTTTAAAAGCCTAAACCCGTTTGCATTAAGATTTTCATAAGGATCATCTTGGGATCCTTTCTGTATTGAAATACTATTATTTCTGTTTACATGTCTTATTGGTTTTTTAAAATTACTATCTTCGTAATATACGCAGGTATATTTTGTTTTATTAATAGAATTAAACCACTCTGTTAAAGCATTACTCCAAATGATGGTATCTCTCCAGCTAATACCAGTTACTGGATTATTTTTATACACTGTCAGTGCAGAGCCAGGTTTACCTGCACTTCCTTCTTTGCCCTTATATGCAAAGCTATAACCATGTTGTTCTGCCCATACTCTTATCTTGTACCAAAGTTCATATGTAACTTCTGTTTCTCCAATCAAATACGATTTATCCACTGTAGCTTTTTTCTTATCGTCTACTCCTATAGGAAAAGTTTGTTTTCCTGGGACATAGATCATATTAAAAATTACTTCATTCGCTTTGAAAGTAATTTTATCTCCAGCTTTTTTTAATGTTGAAGTTTGAGCCAGCAGTCCATGTAGACTATACATCCATAAGAAACAAATTAAGAGGTTCTGTTTTATTCTCATCACAAATCCTCTTCATAAGCTGATTTACAAATATAATCTGATCTAGCAGAATATTGTTTAAACCACAGTTCTGTTGACAGCTTAATCTCTCTTTTAGATTCGTCATATAGATCTATTCCTTTAATCTCTTTGTTTATACCTTTGCTCCAATAATAATCTGCTAAAGCAGGATATATCTCACTATAGGAGCAGGCATTCTGCAAAAACATTGCCTTTCCACTATCTACTTGTTTAATCCAATATTCTAGAGATTTTTGAGGGTTTTCTGGGACGACATTAAACCATGTAAGATTTGCATCAATTAAATACATTCTATCATATAAATAAATAGAACGTTCTCCTGTCTGTTGATTGTAAATATAGACATCACTTATTGGAAGTTGATAATTGTAATAGATTGTTACAGCGTTATGAACAATTATACAGAAAGACAAAAATGATATTATTATAATTTTTACATCTTTGAATCCCATTTCTTTAGACAGGAAGGAATCAGCTGAAATGAAGAACAGAGTATAAAAAAAAGAAACAATAAATGTTCCACGTCTAAGACCTTGAACGCCTACAGTACTACAAAGTATTATAACACCAAGTAATAAAGAAATGACTATCATCAGAGCTAAAACCCTGTTTTTCCTCTTAAATATAGCGACTAAAATAAAGAAAATATTCAATAAGATAAAAGGATATTCAAAATAAGCAAAATCTGAGCTTTGACCTTCAAAATAGTGACTTATACCAGTTCTAAATAGGTCATAAAAAAACACTCTAAGACTTTGTATCCCCCATTCCAACCATACGGCTACAGATGAAAGACCAGACCCTCCTCTAAATAGTCCCTTTTGGAAAACAGGATCATTAATTACATTTGCAGGATTATCGGAATAAATAGCAAATAAAATAAGTGGAAAAATAAAACCTATAAAACTAAAAACAAGATTAAACCAAAACTCTTTGGAAGAAGACAAACTAGTCTCTTTTAATAATTTATATAAGTAATAGCATATAAAAAAAGGTAAATAAAACAAAAAGACTGGATAAGAAGTACATGCCAGCATAATTAAAGACCACAATAGAAAAGAGATAACGTGTGCCTGTACTACCTTTATAGGATTAAAAGAAAAAAGAAGTAGTAGAGATAATGGATAGAAAAGTAAGTCTATCCCATACGGAGTCAACATAGAATCAAAATAAAATAAAGTAGGAGACAGACCTATCATTAATAAAAAAAGAACAGATAATTTTATATTAAATTTTTTATAGAAGATGATTGCAGAGCACACTAATGACACAAGGTAAAAACCTAATTTAAAGTGTTTTGCCATAACCATGGTAAAACCAAAAACCTTATATACTATCAGCAATATCGAGTAATAACCGATATTTGCACAGCCCCAAAGAGTTTGCTTGTGTTGCCAAAAAAGAACAGATCTAATCGCTTCAGATAGCTCTTCACTTCTAATTTGGTAATTGGATCCTCTAATATAAATAAGATGAGCAATAAATAGAACGACCATTGTAGGAACTAAATATAAAAAAAAGTTTTTATTTCTTTTAAACACAACATCTAAAAGTATAAACCACGAAGGACCTTTGTCTAGATATTTTACTATAGGCTTTTGGTAGCTGAATTAAGAGCAAGTTTAACTACAAGCTTATGATTATTCTCTGCATAAGTGATCAGATTCTGTTTTATTTGATTACAACTTAATTTAGGATTTAATGTTTTCATTGAGACAATCATAGATGTTATATATGCTGTTGCCTGAGAAGTTCCTGTTAAATATCCATGCCTGTTACCAGGAAGAGAAGATAAGACATCCTCTCCAGGAGCTGCTATATCAACAGTGTTATGGCCATAATTAGATTCCTGAGAAAGCTTTCCTTTCGAATCTAAAGAAGCTACAGTGACTATATTAGACAACTTATAAGATGCTGGATAGTAAGGATTAAGATCTATATCGCTAGAATCATTTCCAGCAGCACTAACAATTATTATTCCTTTTGATTCAGCCTCTTTTAATAATTCAAATTCCTCTATGGAAGCTCCTGTCCCTCCACCACTATAATTAATAACATCTGCCTTATTATCTATGGCAAATCTTAATGCTTTTAATGAATTATCGAATGCATTTTTATGAGAGCTTGACCTGGAGTCATAATATTTAAGTACCATTAAAGACACATTTGAAGAAGACGAAGCTATTATTCCGGCAATATGTGTACCATGCCCAACGTTGTCTGTAAGAACGTTATTATTGTCTACAAAATTCCAACCATTAGTCTTACCGTCTCTGCTAACCCAGAGATGTTCCTTAATATCATTATGATCAACGTCCACACCTGTATCAATTACAGCTACTACGATTTTCTTTTCTAATTTTACGTTATGTTTAGATAAAGTAGAGACATTAGTATTAAGAACTTTCTGGTCCTTTGTACCATTGTCAACGGAGCAAGAGGACACGAAGAGAGCTATGATAGCTAGCAAAGTGTATGAAAATAGTCTTTTCAAGCCAATCCTCCCCTCTTTTAGTTAAGCAATAATATATAATATAAGCAATTAATATACCATAGGCATTAGCACATATAATACCAATAAATACAACAACTTATTTAAACAAAGAATACTCTTATCGTAATAAAAAACATGTCGTTTTATTGTACACCTGTAACGCTAATAGTACTTTGCATTTAAAAATCTTAATTTAAGTTTTTTAGAACCCGGCACTTCGTCGCTTTATTTGGGTATTATAACCTCATACAAGCTCCTACGTAATTACCAAAATGTTTCTAAAAAACTTAAATTAAGATTTTTAAATGCAAAGTACTATTA
>JBAXWW010000029.1:0-11886 GCA_037128215.1 bacterium
TCTACTCCTCCGCCTGTGATCCCGGATACTGGCTCATATATAGGTGGCATACTTTTGAGCGGTCAAACAAGTCCTGTAGATTTTAATAACTCTACTGGCATTAAACACTCTCTATTTATGACCTTCGTTAATTTTCCTGATGTTGTTGATGCAAAAAACAGCGAGTATATAAAAATAAAAAATTTTGTAAATGATTGTAAGGCTGTTAATGCGACCCCTGTAATAACGGTAATGACCAATAATGGGTTGAGCTCTTATACCAAAGACCAGATTATTGATTTTGCTAATATACTTTCTGGATTTGATGTTCCTGTTTTCTTACGTTGGAATCACGAGATGAATGGTAGCTGGTATATTTGGTCACAAGAACCAACATTATATATTGAAAAGTTCAGAGAATTTGCCACAGAGATACATACAAGAGCAAGTAATGTTGCAATGGTGTGGACACCTAATCAAGGCGCAGGATATCCTTGGTCTGACGGTGTTTATTATAATTCATCACCATCTAGCGCAGATTTTATCTTGCTTGATACAAATAAAGATGGAATTTGGGATTATTTAGACGATCCTTACAGTCCTTATTACCCAGGGGATCTATATGTTGATTGGGTCGGACATAGTTATTACCACTGGTCTAATGGTGCTGTGCGAGGAATTAATGAAGTTCCGACAACAGGACAATGGGGAGCAGCTAACGGTATAACAGGTACAATTCCAAATTTTCATGATGTATATGCGGTGGGTCATAACAAGCCTATGATGATAGCAGAAACATCTGCACTTTATGATTCTAGCGATGCTAAGGGTGGTGGGGCATCAGAAGCTGATATAAAAAAAGAATGGATCAAACAGGTTTATAATTTGAATGATGATAGTAATCCAAAAATTTCAGAATCATTACCTAGAGTAAAAGCAATTCTCTGGTTCAGCCAGTTAAAATACGAGCAAGAGGTTTCTGTAGATATTGATTGGAGATTAGATTCGAACCAGCAAGTTATTAACTACTATAATCAAACTGTTTCTGATCCGTATTTTATTAAAGCTGATTAAAAAGGGAGGGGTTTATGAAAGGTTTTGTTAACTTTATAAAGAAACAAGGTGTGATGGGACTAGCTATTGGTTTTATTCTTGGTGGTGGTGTCTCAAAAATAGTTGCATCTTTGGTCAACGACATAATAAACCCGATACTTGGTATGGGCTTAGGTGCTGTTGAAGGTCTAAAAGGTGCTTATATTCAAATAGGTTCCTCAAGACTAATGTGGGGAAGTTTCATAAGCACGATGATAGATTTTATTATTATTGCTCTTGTCGTTTACGCACTAGTAATGATCTTAGGTTTAAACAAGGAAGAAGAAAAAAAATGATGAGTGAATTGGTTTTATGTTGGTAAGTATAGCGCTTCTTATATTCGTAGGATTGATCTTAAACTACGTTTTTGAAAAACTTTTTCTCCCAGGTATTCTTGGAATGATTCTTGGAGGGATGATCCTTTCTTATTTTAATCTTATATCTCCAAAATTTTTGGAACTTGCTCCTGAATTAAGATTTATCTCTTTGTTTGTTATATTGATTAGGGCTGGATTTGGAATTCGTCTAAGTGAGTTGAAAAATATAGGTAGGCCAGCTTTAATAATGAGCTTTCTACCTTGTTTATTAGAAGCTGCTTTTGTTGCTTTTTCTGCAAAATATCTACTTGGCTTTGGATGGCTAGAAAGTTTAATGTTTGGTTTTATACTATCTGCTGTTTCTCCAGCGGTTGTTATACCAAGCATGATCGAATTAAAAGAAAATGGCTGGGGTAAGGATAAGGGAATACCAACCCTTCTTCTTGCCTCTGCATCTTTGGATAATATTATTGCGATAACGATTTTTACCTCACTGGCCAATTATTCAAGAACCTCAAGCTCCGTTGGTTTAAACTTTCTAGAACTATCTAAAATACCTTTGAGTATAATTTTTGGAGTAATAGTCGGAATTATATTGGCTTATGTGCTAATCAGATTTTTTAAAGATATTAAACTTAGAGAAACTAAGATGCTTTTATTTATATTAGCTATTGGGATTTTCCTTCATGAAACAGAAAAATATATTCCTGTCTCCAGCTTTGTTGCAATAATGACCATTGCGTTTGTTATATTAGAAAAAGCACCATTAGTATCACATGGGCTGGCGTCGAAATTCTCTAAGGTATGGGTTATAGCAGAATTGTTTTTGTTCTCTTTAGTTGGAGTATCAATTGGTTTTGACAGGATGGTTCAAGCTGGTCTTCTTGGCTTTGGTATAATAGGAGTTGGTATTTTAGGTAGAACTATCGGTGTTTGGGCTTCTCTTATTGGAACAAATCTACGAAAAAAAGAAAAACTTTTTTGCATGATGAGTTTTATTCCTAAGGCAACAGTTCAAGCTGCCGTTGGTTCTGTGCCTCTTGCAATGGGTATAAATGGCGGAGAGATAATACTTGCTGTGTCAGTTTTAAGTATAGTGCTTACATCGCCAATAGGACTGCTACTTATTAATAAGTATCATAAAAAACTTTTAAAAAATTGAGAATAGAGTTTCTTCTTTTTTTTTCAGTAAGCTCTGTTCTTTTTCCATAGAACATTGACGATACTATTACTCATAGATGCTGTTGTGTCACCAGAGACGTGGATATCTAAGATCTGGTCTGTCGTAGTTATCTTTAAAGTTATAAGTCTGTTTGCTACGTAGGATGGAATAGCTCCCTCATTAATATAAAAAGTAGTTTTATTTCCATCTTTGACGCTATCAATGGAAATTGTGTCTCTACAATATAGATAAGATATAACGTCATTGACATTAGCTACCCAGATAGAATCATTACCTGGCTTTCCATATAGAGCATTAAATTCAAGGAAGAACTCTTTAATGTCTGCATATTTTATAAAATCACTAACATTAACAAGATGTCCAAAGATACGTAACCACTGGTTACCTGGAGATGCGATCATTGTATTTACGTATGCCATAATTGTCGCTGGAGATGCTCCCTCTATGTTATGTCTACCTACTTGCAGAGGCTCTGTGAACGTATTAATGTTTAGATTGTCAACTCTAGTCATTGCATTAGCTGCTCCAGATCCAATAACAACAAATCTAGCACCTTTTTCAAACCATCGGCCTGTCCAAGCTGGGATATCAAAAACCTGTCCACCTGGTGCAACAGCCATTAGAGGCCTAAAACCATATCTGTTCTCTGACCAATTAATAAAGCTATCTACAGCGGCAACTGGGTCTATACCAGCTTTTGTCATATCGTTGTAATATCCGTGGTCTATTAGCCCAAACCCGTTAGCCATCAAAGCATCTAGCTGACTGTAATTGAGCCAATGACTACCGTCTGACCAATTAAACCAGTCAGCACCGGTGTTAGAGCTAATTACCCAGGCGACAGTATTTGCTTTATAAGAAACATCATTTGTACATCCGTCAGTTGAAAACATACCATTACTAGCGACGGTGTCATGCTCTGGAATCCCTCCGGTAAAAAGAGGAAGGAATGTTTTATATGGATCATTAAGAGCATCATCGTTATCTATAGTCATTACATGTTGTTTGTTGTACAGCAAAGGAGCTTTTGCTAGAGTTACATCTTGTCCGTTTTTAGTTGTTATTGTTATTGCAATTCTTGTGTCAGGCTCTACTGGATCTGTATTATTTGTAATATTGCTTGTCCACCTTGCGTATAGTGTCACGTTAGCTGATGCTATTTGAAAAGTACTATCTGGAGAATAACTGATTCCTGTTCCATCAGCAGCGGTATTCCAATTTGCAAAAGTATATCCTGTATGAACAAGATCAGCTAAGGGTTTTACTGTAACAGTTGCTCCATCATTATAATTGTTGCTGTCTACTGGTACACTGCCACCAGTATTTCCGTTACCATTATAATGCACGGTGTAATAAGTGGCTGCATTAGTAATGGTAGTTTCGTTGTTATTAAGAACACTATTATTGCACCCAGCCAATATTAGTATTCCAAAAAACATTAAAGCAGTAATTTCTTTTATGTTTGTCATTCTTTAATCCTTTGTAATTATCATAGCGTTTATAAAACAGTGATTCCAGTTATTAGTAGTACTATATTGTATAAATATTTTTCCTTCTGCTGTTGGTTGTACTGTTGCTTGCATTATTGTTGTCCCATCATTATCAAAAGAATTTACGGACCCACTAACAGTTGTTGATCCAACGACTGATATATTAGTAGTTCCGGCATTACTTATAGTGTAAGTAGTTGCAGCTGTATTAACTGCTGACAATATTTTAAATGTATAATTGTGTCCAACAACTAGTCCAGTTATATCCATAACGTTTTTTACACCAGTTGTTACAAATGCACTGTATCCTTTTATTGCATTTGTCATTACTGCTGTTGGAAAATCAGCGTTTACACTAGTAGCTGTTGTGGCTGGTAGTTTTTTGCTTGTTGATGCTGAAGAGGCTGGTACTGATATTTTAATACCAGAATCAACGCCATTTATATCTAATACTGATCGTTCGAGAGGATTACTAGGAACTGTGTCCATTGAGTTATTGTTCCATCCAGCAACAGTCCCTCCAAAGGTAGAATTAAGAGCACCAAAGTTAATTTTAAACGTTTCTGTCTGTGGAACTACTGCTTGCCATTGTGCGTATAACGTAACATTAGCTGAGCCCATTACAAAAGTAGCTGCAGGAGAATAACTTGTTCCGCTTCCGTTTTGAGCTGTATTCCAGTTTGCAAAGGTATACCCTGTACGAACAAGCGAGCCGACTGCTTGTACAGTAACAGTCTCTGATTGCTGATAATTATTGGCGTCTACTGGTGCCGTTCCACCACTGTTGCTGTTGCCGTTATATGTGACAGTATAAGTTGGATTACTCGTCCATTGTGCATATAGAACGACATTGGCTGCTGCTATTTGGAAAGTGTCTGCAGGAGAATAACTTGTTCCGCTTCCATCTTGAGCTGTATTCCAGCCTGTAAAAGAATAAGCGGTACGAACAAGGTTACCTACTGCTTTTACAGTAACAGTGTCTGATTGCTGATAATTATTGGCATCTACAGGTGCCGCACCACCTGTGTTGCTGTTACCATTATATGTAACAGTATAAGTTGGATTACTCGTCCATTGTGCATATAGAACGACATTGGCTGCTGCTATTTGGAAAGTGTCTGCAGGAGAATAACTTGTTCCACTTCCATCTTGAGCTGTATTCCAGCCTGTAAAAGAATAAGTTGTACGAACAAGATTGCCTACTGCTTTTACAGTAACAGTGTCTGATTGCTGATAGTTATTAGCATCTACAGGTGCCGTACCACCAGTACTAGCATTACCGTTATAGCTAACTGTATAAGTCGGATCATTAGTCCATTTTGCGTAAAGTATAATATTAGCTGAACCCATTTGAAATGTATTGCCTGGTAAGTAATTAGTACCACTACCATCATCTGTTGTGTTCCAGCCTGTAAATGAATACCCTGTACGAACAAGATTACCTACTGCTTTTACAGTAACAGTGTCTCCTTCCTCGTAGTTATTGGTGTCGAATACCATTACCAGCGCTGTTACCATTGCCATAATAACTAACTTTGTATGTAGGATTGCTTGTCCACTTTGCGTAGAGTGTAATGTCTGCTGAAGCTATTTCAAAGGTGTCTCCTGCTAAGTAGCTTGTTCCACTTCCGTCAGCAGCAGTATTCCATCCCGTAAATGTGAATCCAGAATGAGTAAGATTAGCTGCTCCCTTTACTGTAACGGTAGCGCCTTCCTGATAGTTTTTTGTATCTACAGGAGACGTCCCGCTAGTGTTACCATTTCCGTCATAGTTGACTGTGTATGTTTTTTCTACGTTATTATTAGAGGCTGTACCAGTTCCTGTACCTGTTCCAGTACTGGTGTCTGTTACGGTTAAACATCCAGCAAAAGAAACTAATACAGAAAATTGTAATACTGTTTTTATAAAGTTCTTCATGTTTTGCCTCTCCTATTTTTATAAAATAACTATAAGCTGTATAATTTGTTTTGTCTATTTAACGTTTATATAGCAAATAGTGGTCCACATGTATAAAGTGTTGTAATTAAAGGGAAAAAAATAATAAGGATTAATGAAGGCTTAAATAGTGTTCAATATTGTCAGATTATGACAGGACAACTTTAGTCATTATTACTAGTAATATATCATTGTTATGAGCCTTTTAGTAAAAGTTTAATGATGAATAAAATATTGTTTAATGTCTATTTTTTTTCAAAACATTCAGCTAGAGAATTTTCTTCATCTATGCCAAAAACAAAAGTGCCTTGATGTTCCCAGAAAAAATATTTTTCATCTGATGTTTCAAATTTTGCTCCACTTGCAGCAATAACACTATCCATTTCATATGGATTATTTATATTGTCTTTGCTCACCTTTAGAGAGACTTTTGATAGAACACCATTTTCATCTGGTGTGTGATACTTTGCTGTTATTTTGTAACCATTAGAACATGTAAGAGTTAACGTAGTTACGTTTATTTCATCTTTTGTCGGTGTAAATATATATTTGTACGTAAGCCATGCTGTTAATATTGTAGAAAGTACGACTATTATAATGAGTAATGGTTTTTTCATAAACGGTATTCTATCCAGATATTTTTTTATATCAAGAATTAGAATAAATAAAAATTTGACCTTTTATTGTTTTTGGTGGAGGATGCTTTTATGGAAAAAATAAATAAATTAGAACAAGCTATTGTTGAAAAAGGTAAAAAATACACAGCAAAGATAACCGTTAAGTCAGAAGAGACTCCTATACTTATAGAGCTTGATGCTGAGCAGGCTCCTTATACAGTCTCTAATTTCATAAATCTTGCTAAGAACAAATTCTATGATGGAGTTGTTTTTCACAGAGTTATAAAAGACTTTATGGCACAGGGTGGTGATCCTACAGGTACAGGCTCAGGTGGTCCAGGATATAGATTTAATGATGAGCCTAATAAGTTAGCACATCAAAGAGGTTCTATTTCTATGGCTAATTCTGGCCCTAACACCAACGGAAGTCAGTTTTTTATATGTTTTGTTCCATGTGACTGGCTGAATGGAAAGCATACTGTGTTTGGAAAAGTAAGTGAAGGAATGGAAGTCGTTGATAGGCTAAAGAATTCGAGTATCATGGAATCAGTTGAGATAATAGAAGCATGATATTTAAATATGTTTTTTTTGTAATTACCGCATTACTCATAGTCGCAAGTAACCTTTTGGCTCACGAAGAGCCTCCTAAAACGCTAAGGGAAAAAGAGCTTGCAATAACAGAAGCTAATAAGATAAAGGCTCTTAACATAAAATCTTCTGTTGCATGGAAAGTAGTTAATAACAACAAGTTCAAATATTTGCAGACAAAATATGATGAAGATGGATTTGTCTCATCTATTATACTTTTTAAAGAAGATGGTACTGTAGATTCAAAAGAAGTTTATGATCGTGATGAGAGAGGAAATATGTTCCTCTATTCCAATTATGACTCTAATGACCAAATAGTAGAACAGATAGAATATGCTTTTGATAGAAAAGGACGTGTAAAGGCATCTACTAACTACGAGAACAAAAAGATAGATTCAAGTTTTTCGTATGAATTTAATGATCTAAACAACACCGTTGTTTTCAAAAAATATAAGGCAACAGAAGAACTGGAATACAGCATAGATTACATATATTCAGGAAAAGCAGATATTACAGACCTTGTAGATGTAAAAAAATATAATCCTTTTGGAAAGTTAGAGTTGTCTGTGGTGTATGAGTACTCAGAAGATGGTAAGATAACAGCAAAGACCGTTTATAGTTCAGATAGTGCTCTTGTTCATAAATTCTTGTATGTTTACGAAAACGATCTAAAGGCGCAGATAACTAAAATATTACCTGAAAACAAAATAGGTTTTGTACAAAACTTTAAATACGACGATAACGGCAAATTACTACAGATAACAGCACTTGATGCAGATAATAAAGTAACTTCACAAATAGATTACGACTACGAAATATAATTAATTAACTACTTATAATTCTCTACTGTACTTGCTCCGTTACATCTATTGCATTAGCGAACTGTTTTTCTATAGCGAAAGATTTCTTTTTGGCGCCTTCTGCCATATTAAGCTTGCTCATCTCTATCTTTTTAAGACCCACATTGTCATAAGTCCTAAAATACATGATCTTGTTCTTTAGATCTTTTATTATAGACCATTGAGCATATCCATATACATGGATCACAGGATTTACTTTTTCTTTTATTACTCCCTTTGGTATATCCACCATATTCATGATGTGTTCAGCAAGGTTAACAGCTTCTATAGAATTTTTAGCAGGTGTTGAAGCATCAAGTGCATATGCTACTTTTACAAAGCGTGAAGGTGGTGTCCAGTCTCCAGGTAAACCAAGCATTCCGCTTCCAACCCCTGTAGGTATTATTTTATGTGCATTTATAGTACGAGGTTCTTTGTCTTCGTGCTGAAGGTTTATATAATTAGACAGATTGGTTGTTTGCCAGTTAAAATCAGGACGATTGGTGAGTACACCAACTTTGTTTTCATATATTTTCTTTTCTCCAGCGATGAATTCAACAACTATACTGTTACCACTAGTGTCAGTTATATCAAAATGTAGCCCCATACTTCCGTGTAACTTTTTAAGGGGCATATCAACAACATTTATTTTTTCGAGTTCTTTTTTAACTTCATCTACTGTCGCAAAATTTCCAAGTATCCAGCTTGCAAAGTCTGTGTTGTTAACAAAGTTACCTGGAATAGCCTCCTGATATTTTGCTCCTACAAACATTAATCCACCAACAGATAAACCTTTTTCGTTCATTCCATCAATATAGTTCGAGCTTAGATCAAATCCATCCAAGGCAAGAAAAGCATGTTTGGTCTTCCAAGATAGTCCTTTTACTTTTTTATCGCTGATACTTGTATATTGTTCTCCTCTTGGTACTAGCCAGATGTTTGATTTAATATCAACAGGGAATTCCATTGTTCTACCAATAACAACAGAACCATCTTTTGCTTTCACCTGGAAGTTAGTACATGTTAAGAGCTTGTTAGAGAAGATAAGACAAAGAATTGTACACGTTAAAATAGTCTTTTTCATAACTCTTTATTCCTCCTGATCCCTGTTTCATGATATATCTCTACTTATATTATATTGGTGTGGTTATGAAAATTACATTTTTTGAAAAGAAGAACTTTTATCTATGGCTTGGTTTTTCCCTTTTGCTTCTAATGAGGTTCTTTCTTTCCTGGTTTGCAACTTTCAGCATTGATTCTCCTCTTATATATACCAGAACAGCAGAACTTTTTAATACAGGCATGATACCTCCATTCGCCATTCATGTTCCTATAACCCACAATGCCTTTATTCCTGGACCTGGTATATCTGTGCTATATTGGCTTATCTACGTTATTACAAAGAACCCTATCTATGTTGGTATGGTCACAGGCATACTACAGTTGCTTGGTGTTTTTGTTATCTATAGATTGTTTTCAGAAGCATTCTCTAGAAAAACGGCGACCATAGTTGCTTTTTTAATGTTGATGAATCCATGGTTGTCTTATTACAGCGTTGGTCTTTGGAACCCAAGTCTTATTTTCTTGTTCTCTAGCTTGGCCTTTTATGCCTTGTTTAGACTTAAACAGAACAACAAAATTGTTTATTGGATAATACTTGGCTTCTCTTTGTGTATGGCTGTTCAGGTACACATGTCCGCCTTTCTACTTATACTCATAAGTTTTATCTATCTTGTCTTCTATAGAATCTGGCCAAATTTTAAGAGTATACTGGCAGGGTTAGCTGTGTTTGTTTTATTGTTTTTATCTTATATAAAATATGAAATTATTAATCATGGTTCTAATACTATAAACTTGTTTACCGGTGCAACTGGAACCAGCTTTAAATTGGAGAGTCTACTAAGAGCAATTCATTTTTCTGTTATATTACAGTCATCAGAAGTCGCTCATTTTGCTGGAGCTGGTCTTAAACATGTTCTGTTATTCTATTCATATCATCCAATATTGTCTGTGTTACTTATCCCACTATCACTACTTACAGCCTATTTTTCTTATATGATGTTTTGGGTTTTCTTAAAGAATAATTTTTCTTTTTCCAAGATAAGATACTCATTAAAAACATCACCAATGGCGTTATTGTTTCTTTTGGCTTTTATTATAAATCCACTTATATACTACTTTACCCCAAGACCGTTTTCTCCTCATAACTTGATAGTTATAGCTCCATTTTTATGGATACCCATTGCGGCTTTTATTAATGAACCAGGAAAATTGTATTTTCCTTATATAGATTTAAGACGAGCAGGGTATGCCTATGCGTTTTCATCTTTAATTGCTGTGTATATGATATTAGTAAGTCATCCTTATCAGATCCCTGTAAAAGATCTTATAAAGGTCGTTGAATTTATAGGGGATGAAAAAAATGCGCCTGTGTCTTTAGAAATTAAGGACCAAGTTATAGAATTGGATGCATTAGAGACAATACACAAAAATTATTTTGGACGTCCGTATAATTTAATAGCCAAGTCTGAAAAAGCAGCTAGACCAAATTTTATTTTAATTAATAAGAGATTAGAAAAAGTTGATGGCCTGGAAATTTTTAGCACACCATCTATTATAATAATAAAAAAATAACTATCAATAGATCTGGTTACATTTCAAAATATCTTATCTAAGCTTATAAGGACTGAGTAAACCGACTAAGCACCGGCTCTATGAAAAATTAGATAAGATATTTTGAAATGTGACGAGGTTCTACAGGTCTTTCTCTCGGCCTGGTTTATATTTTTTAAGATATGAATATTTTTTAAAATGGTGGTTGTCTTCTTTATACCAAGTTGTGTTGTCCTTAAATAACGGTGAATTTATTAGTTTTATATTATGGAGTATATAAATTATCGACGTTATCATGCATTGTATTCCATACTTAGCACTTCTTGCAAAATTTATTGAGGAAGCTTCTTCAAAGTAATTTGTTGGGCATGTTATTTCTGCAATTGGGAATTTTTTGTTGTGAATTTGTACGAGCATCTGGTTGTCAAAGATAAAGTCATCGCTGTTTTCATCAAGAGCAATACTCTTTAATACTTTTGCAGAAAAAGCTCTAAACCCAGAATGATATTCAGAGAGCTTTTGATTTATAAGGATGTTCTGAAAGAATGTTAAAGTCCTATTGGCTACATACTTATAAAAAGGCATGCCACCAGCCAAAGCTCCTTTTCCTAATATCCTTGAGCCCATAACAACATCATATACATCATCAGCAATAAGACTAACCATCGCTCTTATTAGTTTTGGAGAGTATTGATAATCAGGATGTAGCATTACAACGATATCAGATTTAATTTCTAGCGCGATTTTGTAACATGACTTCTGATTGCCACCGTAGCCTCTATTCTGTATGTGATAATAAGTTATTATACCAAGTTTATAAGCAAGATCTTTTGTCTTATCATTGCTTGAGTCATCAACCAGTACTATGTGGTCTACGATGTCCTGTGGAATTTCACTAAAGGTTTTTTCTAATGTTTTTTCTGCATTGTATGCAGGCATTATTATTGTAACTATTTTTCCATTAAGCATTTTTAAGCACCCTTACTTTATTTGCTCTTACTAAGGCATCATCAAAATTATCCATTATATTTTCTTTTCCTACAATATTATAAAAACCCATTTTCTTAATAAAGGCCTTAGGTAACCTTGATAGCTCAGATAATATTACTGTCGTCCCTCTCTTTTTAGCCTTGAGCACAAAGGATTCTAGTAGGAACATACCGGTTGCATCGATTGCAGGAACATGTCGCATTCTTAGTATTAAAACACTTGGGGTCATGCTTGATCTTACA
>JBAXWW010000030.1:0-11823 GCA_037128215.1 bacterium
AAGAATCACTAAAAAAAATGCTGGTAAGATACAATAATTTTGCATTTAACAATTATTATTTAATCTTTATAGCTGTCGCTATAACAATAGGAATAAGTGCTTTTTATGCTGCCAAACTACCAGTAAAGACAGATTTCTTTGAACTTTTGCCAGAGAATTATAGAAGTATCGGTGACCTTAATAGAGTTATAGATAGTGTTGGTGGAGTTGGTAATCTAATTATAGCTGTAGAAACAAAGAACCCAAAAGCTGCACAAAGATTCGTAGAAGATGTCGCGAAGGATGTAGAAAAACTACCGAAGAGCATGGTTACTGATGTTAATTATAATATTAAAGACCTTAGAAAGTTTTACGAGGATAACGCTCTGTTCTATTTAGATAAGGACGATTTATTAAAAGTTAAATCCCGTCTTTCTGCAAAATTAGATTATGAGAAAAAAAAGAACAATCCCTTATACTTTTTTAAAGAATTCCTGACTCCAGTTGATTTTAATATAGACGACATACAAGACAAATATCAAGGTAAAACAAACAAGAACAAAGACTCATTTAAAGATGGGTACATAAACGGATATAATGAGACCTTATTTGCAATAATGATAAAACCAAGGGGAAGTGCAGCAGGAATATCACAGGCTAAAATACTCATTAATGAAGTTAATAAGATCCTGGCAAATCATCCTACTGCAAACTATGACCCATCAATAAAAACTCACTTATGTGGCAATGTTCAGAGTATGTTAGAGGAATACGACATAATTATCAATGATGTCGTATCAACATTACTTCTGGTCTTTGCACTTGTTGGTGTGGTTATCTTTATATTCTTGGGAACCTTCAGTTCCATATTTATATTATTGTTTAATCTATCAGTAGCTGCTGTCTGGACGATGGGAATAACCTACTGGCATGTTGGTTACCTAAACTCTCAAACAGCCTTTTTATCATCCCTTATAATAGGTACCGGCGTTAATTACGGGATAATATACCTAGCTAGATACTATGAGGAAAGAAATAAAGGGAAATCCGTCAATGAATCATTAATGATAGCTAGCCAGACAACGATCATTCAAACATTTTTAGCATCAGCAGCAACAACTGTTGCATTTATAACACTGATGCTTGCACATACTAGAGGTTTTAGTCAGTTTGGTTTTATAGGTTCAATCGGAATAACCTTGTGCTGGATAAACACCTTCACAATTCTGCCTGTTTTTATACTTATATGGGAAAAAATTGTTAGTAAGTTCAAGATCAAAAAATTAATCAATATACATTTTAATTCCTTTAAACATGTAACACCCTTTGTAATTAAACATCATGTCCTTATTCATATTGTAACGACAGTTTTTTTTATAGCTTCTTTTTTCTACCTATATAGCTATTACCCAAAAAGATACGAAACTGATTTTTCAAAATTACGTAATGTTCAGAGCACAAAACAGGGAACCGCTTATTGGGATGAGAAAGTCGGCAAAATGTTTGGGGATAACACATCTTTAACACCAGGTGTAGTAATCGTAAGCAATCCACAAGAAGCTGAACAAGTTTGTGAAAGCATAGATAAGAAAATGGCTAAGCTTGATCCAAAGTTCAGAAAGATAGCTTCTTGTTACAGCGTAAGTAGAATGCTACCTGATAATCAGGCAGAAAAATTACCGATAATAAAAGACATTAAGAACATGTTATACAGCGGAACAATAAAGTTCCTAGATGAAGACAAATATAATGACATACTAAAATATAGAGAAAAAATAAGGACCAAGGCACTTACAATAAAAGATCTTCCTTATTATGTTACCAAGAATTTTGATGATATCTACGGCAATAAAGGCGTAATAGTCGTTGTTAATCCGTTAATGGAACAAAAGCTAACAGAGAATCTAATAACATTTGCTGAATTAATAAGAGAAAATACTCTGCCTAACGGAAAAATAGTCTACTCTTCTGGTGAAGCAGTAATATATGCAGATCTTTTAAAAGCAATAGATATAGACGGGCCATTTGTTAGTATTTTGTCATTTATATTAGTAGCTCTAATAGTACTCCTCTCTGTAAGAAATATCAAAGATACAGTTATAATAGTAACAACACTTACTGTAGGTGTAATACTTATGGGAGGCACCGTTGCTTTTCTAGATATAAAATTAAATTTCTTTAATTTTATCGCTATACCATTAACGTTTGGTATCTGCGTAGATTACGGGGCAAACATCTACTTAAGATATAAACAGGAACAAAGCATTTCAATATCACTAAATACTATAGGCCAAGCTATTCTTCTTTGCTCCCTAACAACAGTAGTAAGTTATTTAACATTAATTACAGCCAAGAACCAAGCTTTGGTCTCTTTTGCTTATTTAGCTTTAGTAGGAGAAATAACAGGAATGATAGGAGCTTTCATTGTTCTACCTGCTATAGTTGTCAGCCTTAATAAAATAGAAGCAAAAAAACAATTCAAAAAGCTAAACATTAGCTCTGAACAAACAACAGAACAAAAAATAGATAGCTCTAAAGAGCAGGATTATCCTTGTGATTACCAGTAAGACCTATTGAACTTCTTATAGTTAAGAATGAGATAACTGTTATAAAGATTATAGCTCCAAGTATACTAAATGTCGCTGCAGCGCCAATTTTTTCTGCTATATAACCAGAGATAAAATTACCTACAGGCATAGCCCCAGAAAAAACCATTGTATAAACACTCATAACCCTTCCTCTATATTCATCGCTGGAATTTAATTGAAGCATAGAGTTAGCGTTAGTAAAAAACCACAAATTGAATAAACCACAAAAACCAATTGAGATAGCTGTTGTTAAACCAGTTCTGGTAAAACCAATAATAAATAAAGAAACGCCAAGCAAAATAGAGCTATACATTAATTTCCTTATCTTAGGATTATGTTTACTGCCAACAGCAACACTTAATGCGCCTATTAAAGATCCAATACCAAGAGAAGAAAGCAATAATCCAAACCCTTTTTCTCTAAACCCTAAGACTGTTTTTGCAAAAATAGGTATCAAGACGTTATGGTTAAAGCCAAAGAGGGTTATAAAAAGAACCATTACAGATGTTTTTAAGAGAACTGTATTACCTCTTATATATGATAAACCAGCCGCAACATCTTTGATGATGTTCATCTTCTTACTTTGATAGATAATATATTTTCTATCAGGGTCGTGTTTGATCATCATTAAGGCAACTATTACACCAATAAAACTTATTCCATTAAGGAAGAAACACCAGGATATGCCAAGACCAGTCATTAAAATTGCTGCTATAGCTGGTCCAACTATCCTTGCAGTATTAAATACAACAGAGTTAAGCCCAATTGCATTAACTACATCTTTTCTACCAACAAGCTCTATCACGTATGCTTGCCTTGCTGGAGCATCAAGAGCATTTGTAAGACCAAGCATTATAGCTAGTGTAATAATATGCCAATACTCGATCATATTAAAATATGCTAGAAAGAATAAAGCAAAGGCTTGAATCATAGACATAATTTGAGTAAGTATTAATATCTTCTTTTTGGGAAATCTGTCGACAAAAACACCTGCAAAAAGACCAAATATCAGTGTAGGCAAAAACTGAAGAGCACTAACTAATCCAAGTTTAAAGGGAGAATTGGTTATTTCATATACCAGCCATGCTTGAGCCATTACCTGCATCCAAGTCCCGATCAAAGAAACAAGCTGACCTATAAAAAAATATCTATAATTCCTATGGAACAGTGAATGAAAATTGTTTTTAAAGAGATCATATATTTTAGTTATCACTAGAAATAACCTCTATTCTGTATGACTTAAGATCTTTATTAAGTTTTTTAGGATTATCTATAAAGTTACCTAGTAACGACCAAAAGCCTGTGCCGTGATTTTTTTCAACTGTATGCGCCAATTCGTGTAAGATTACATAATCAATTAAATTTTCTGGAAGCCTCATAACGTGTACATTGAAATTTAGGTTATTGGATGATGAGCAGCTTCCCCACCTTGTTCTTATGTTCTTTATAACAATATTATTATACTTAAGATTAAATTTATTAGACAGACCTTTTACTCTATGAGGAATGTATTCAAGAGCCTCTATTTTTAGTGCTTTTTCTATTCCACTCTTTATCTCTTTTTGTATTTCTGGTGTAGAAACCTCTTTATCCTTTGGATATTTAACTGCAATAATGCCCTCAGAGACTCTCACTTTTGTCAAAGGCCCATCGTGTTCACTTATAGACAATCTGTGTTTTTTTGTCTGAAATTTGGTGTTAACATCAAACAATATAATGTTCTTTTTTTCACTCTTGAGTTTTTTTATCTTATCTCTTATCCAATCTGATTTGCTTTCTATCAACGTATCAAAATATCTTTCACCCATAAACAGGCTAGGACTTGTAATAGAGACCACCCCTGTATTATGTATCTTTAATTTAACGTGTTTAGATCTTTTGTTTTTGACCACATTTACCGGGCCAAATTCTTTGTTATTTATGGTTATTGTCTTTTTAAATGAAAACATTTTATTATTTTTTAAAGTAAGCAATTATTCCAAATATCATTATCGCAGTACCTGAGATCTTATTTATTATAGAGATGGTTTTGTTGCTTATTTTATGTCTAACAACACCAGTTACGGCACATAATATCAACCACCAAGCTGCTGAACCGATCAAGACACCTACAATAAATACAAATATACCAAAATAATCCTTATCATTGATATTAAGCCCAAGGCCAGAAAAGAGCGCTATAAAGAATATGACAGTTATAGGGTTGGTTATTGTAAGAAAAAAAACAGAACTAAATGCGCCAACAAGACTCTTGGAGTCTTTAACTTTTATTCGTTCCATGTTCGTTTTACTTAAGAATATTTTTATTCCTATTAGTATCATCGCTAGACAGCCTATAGGTTTTATTATGTGGCTATATTCAGTAATAATATTAGTAACAGCTCTAAAACTAAAACCTGCTATACCGCCATAGACAGCATCGGCAAATGTAGCACCAAGACCAGAGACAAAACCATATAACTGTCCCTTTCTAATTGTTCTATTGATTACGAGTAATCCAATCGCTCCAACTGGAGCAGCGAGCGAAAAACCCAGAACAAAACCGTTTAGTATATTAACCAAATTATTAAACCTCTAACAAGAAGAGCAGTAAGCCGGGTTCTGTTTACGACGACCATTCCTCTAGGTCACAAGTTGCCCTATGACTCCAGCGACCCACCCGCGCATCTTGGACGAGCAGCCCTCAAACATGCGCCTATTTGGTCTTGCTCCGTGTAGAGTTTGCCTGGTTTCACTACAGCAGTCCCGAAAGACCCTGTACATACTTTCTGTTGCACTGGTCCTCACCTCACGGTGGATGGGCGTTACCCACTACACTGCTCTGCGGAGCCCGGACTTTCCTCTTGCTATTAACAAGCGGCCGTCCGCTCTTCTTGTTATTCCTTATTTATATAAATAATTACGCGCTGACAAGACGGGCAATGATGTATTTTATCGCCCTTCAAGATATCATTACAAAATTGTCTAGGTAAAGAAAGGTTACAAACACTACACCTGTTTTCATTAATAACAGCAATACCAATACCACCCTTGCTTTCATAGACTTTTATATATCTATTTTTAAGTTCTTCTGGAAGGTTCTTTAGTATTTTGTACTTGTGCTCTTTTGCGTCAATAAGTTCTCTCTCTATAAGGTTTATATCGTCTTTTATACTAACTAGAACAGATTCATGCCCTTTAGATATCTTCTTAAATTCACTTTCGATCAGTTCAAATTCTTTCTCAATTGAACTTAGAGATTCTGTTCTTGTTTTTTCTTGTTCCTGAAGTCCAGCTATCGTCTTTTTTATCTGGCTCATTTCTTTTGATATAGCTTGGTACTCTTTACTGTTGGTTACACTATTTAATTTGATCTCTGATTTTTTTAATTTTTCTGTTTCATCATTAATTATATCAGAAAGCTGATTTTTTTTCTTATTCTCAGTCTCTAATTGTTCTGTTTTTATTTTTAATTTATTTTCTGATTCTGTTAATTTTTGTCTTGTTTCTAAAAGAAGGTTAGGCTTTTTTAGCTTTCTCTGGGTCAGGTCTCTTATTTGTTCATCTATTAACTTTAGATCGTATAGAACATCATAGATGTTAATATCCACTATTTAGCCTCCGTATGAGAAAGAATTATCAAGTGATGGTGGGCCCACTAGGACTCGAACCTAGGACCATCCGGTTATGAGCCGGATGCTCTACCAACTGAGCTATAGGCCCGACCAAGCTATGCTTTTATAGTAAAGGGTTATAAAAACTGCAAGCTTTTTTATTAAAGACTACTGAGATCCTTCTATAAAAGGTTTTAACTTCTTAGAACGGCTTCTTCTCCTTAGCTTTTGGAGCGCTTTTGCCTCTATTTGTCGTATCCTTTCCCTTGTTACATCAAAATCCTGACCAACTTCTTCAAGAGTATGGTCACTTTCTTCACCTATACCAAACCTCATCCTAAGAACTTTTTCTTCTTTAGGAGTTAGGGTTGCTAACACTTTTCTTGTCTGTTCTGAAAGGCTTAGATTAACTATAGCCTCTGATGGAGAAACAGCCGAGGTGTCTTCTATGAAATCACCCAAATGTGAATCTTCTTCCTCACCTATTGGTGTCTCTAGCGACACAGGTTCTTTAGATATTCTAAGGACCTTTCTTACCTTATCCACTGGCATTTCCATGCGGTCAGCTATCTCTTCTGGTGATGGCTCTCTACCTATTTCCTGAACTAAGGCTCTTTGTGTCCTTATTAGCTTGTTTATTGTCTCAATCATATGAACAGGTATTCTTATTGTACGAGCCTGATCTGCTATTGCACGGGTTATGGCCTGTCTTATCCACCATGTTGCATATGTGCTAAACTTATAACCTCTTTTATACTCAAACTTATCAACAGCCTTCATTAGTCCAATATTTCCTTCCTGAATAAGGTCAAGGAATTGAAGACCTCTGTTAGTATATTTTTTTGCAATACTTATAACTAGTCTTAAATTTGCTTCAACAAGCTCGTTCTTTGCTCGATCTGCTATTTTTTCTCCCTCTACTATCTCGTGACAAAGCACTTTAAGTTCAGCTAAATGAAGCCTTGAATCAGCCTCCATTTTTGCCAAAACCTTCTGGTGTTCCTCTATAAGTATAGAAATTTCATCAAGATGATTAACTGTTATACCAGCCTGATCCTGATATTGTTTTGCAAGTTTTGGGTTTTTTCTAAGGGCAGTTTTTAGATTATTAAACTCGACCACATTAGATATCTGGACTTTTCTCAACTGTCTCTTTATTGCAAATTCTGCCTGTTTTATCTGTTGATGATAGATCTTGAACTTACTTATTATCTTATTGATAGTCTTTCTGTTAAGGTTTATCTCCCTAAAAGATTCTCTCATCTTTTCTTTGTTCTTCTCTATCTCTTCCAACATTTTTTCTTTTTGAACTGGTTTGGATACAGTGTTTATTTTGTCCTTTAGAAAGATATTCGTAGCGAACATCTTCTGTATAAGGTCAATACTCTCTAATATTTTCTTTTCCAGACTTGTTTCGTTGACGGCATTTTCCATGTCGTCGCCACCTTTAACAAGGTCAGAAACTCTATAACGTCCTTTTTTTAATTTATCTGCAAGATCTATAATACCGCTGATGCCAAGTTCAGAATTAAAAACTACATTTAATATTCTATTTTCGCCTTCTTCTATCCTTCTTGCTATTTGTATTTCACCGTCTCTAGATAAAAGAGAAACTCCGCCCATTTTTCTTAGATACAGTCTAACCGGGTCACTAACACCACTACTTATTGTTTCTATGTCATCAAAAAAGCCATCAACTGTTTCTGTCTCATCGGCGTTCTCTTCTAACATATATGATTCTGTTGAACTTTTTGTTTTCTGATATTTTTTCTCATTCTCTACTATCTCTAAGGAATTTTGTTCAATAAGATGTAAGACAGCATCTAGTTCTTCCTTGTCGATAATAGTTTTAGAAAGGTTATCGTCTATTTCCTTAAATGTTAAAAACCCTTTCCCAACACCAAGATTAAGAAGCTCCTTAACAGAAGCCATTTTTTCTTTTTCTGTAATATTTCTGCCTGTCATAACAGTAAGATCCCTCCAGTTTATTCTAGAACACCTAACATTGGTTTAAGTCGGTTTATCTCTTGTACAATTGCCTTATACTCACGTAAAGTATTTTCTGAATTTTCACCTTCTTTTATTTTATTTAAGCTGTCCATCCTCTTTCTTTCAAGATTCTTCATCTTAAACCTGACCATACAACCGGTAAACTCTCTTTCAAAATTCATGCCATCATTATCTTTTTTGTTTATAAATTCCTTAGTAAGGAAACTTTCAAACCAATCAAAACCCGCTTCTTTTGATATATAAAGCCAGTCAGAGATAGTCATTTCTCCTCTCTGTGCCAGCAGATTATTAACTTTCTGTATAAAGCCTCTAAGATCATCTGGAATATATTCATCCCATCCTTCATCAAAAACCCTATTAGAAAGGACTGGCATTAAAAATAAGGTTTTAATAACATTCCTGTAAAGCGGATCAATCTTTGCAGAACTTATAACCTTGGTATGAGTTACTGTTCCTTCTTTTTTTGTGTTTTTGGCATAATTTAACAGAAGGCCAGAGAGCTCTTTAGTACTGAGACCGCTTCTTATTGAGAGCTCTTTTAACCAAAAAGTTCTAGAAACATTATCTGGTATTAATACAAGATAACCAAGTATTTCTTTTGTGATTTTAGCTAGTTCGTCTGTCCTATATTGTTGAGAGAATCTATCTGATATTATTTTTCCAATCAATGGTTTCGCTTTTTTCAGCCTATTCTCCAGCTCTTCTTTGCCAAGTTTTCTTACTGCGTCATCAGGATCCATCTCATCTTCAAGAAACAATGCATCAATCTTAAGTCCATTCTCCAAAAGTGGAAGAAAAGATCTTTTGGCAGCATTTATCCCAGCTTCGTCAGAATCATAAAAAAGGACAATTCTGTCTGTATATCTTTTTATTAAACCTACCTGCTTATCTGTAAAGGCAGTTCCAAGTGTGGCAACAACATTTCTAATACCAGCCTGATATAAACTAATAAAGTCCATATAGCCTTCCACAACTACAGCATACCCAGTTTCCCTTATGTTCTTACTTGTTTGATATAAACCATAAAGAACTTCACCCTTCTTGTACAGGTCACTTTCTCTTGAATTTATGTATTTAGGAGAATCTTCTTTTGGTTCTAATATCCTACCACCAAAAGCAACAACGTCACCCCTGTGATTCAATATAGGGAACATAATTCTATCCCTAAAGGTATCATAATATTTACCGTTAGTTTCCTTTACAAGCCCAAGTGACACTGCATTACCCAATGCTATCCCTTTTTTTGTCAACGCTGTAGCAAGACTATCCCATGATTCAGGAGCATAACCTATATGAAAAGTTCTCATCGTCTCACTAGAGATCTCTCTTAAACTAGCATATTTTAGTGCTTTATTTCCAGGAGTGTTCATATTGGAAACATAGTGATCCCTGGCAAAGATATTTATATTTAAAAGCTGTTGTTTTTTATCTAATAGTTTTTTTTCTTCATAGGACGTTTCTACTGTTGGCAGTTTTACCCCTGCAATATCTGCAAGTTTTATAATTGCCTCATAAAAAGAGATATTATCTATTTTTTCTACAAAACTAATTATATCTCCACCGACGTGGCAACCAAAACAATGGAATATTTGTTTATCTGGATTAACGATAAAACTGGGTGTTTTTTCTGAATGGAAAGGACAACAACCTTTATAATTGGATCCGTTTTTTTTTAAACCAATCCGTTCACTGGCAATATCTACGATATCCAGTCTGGATTTTATTTCCTCAACAACATCCTGAGTTATTTTTACCGGGGTCAAGAACAACCAACCCTTTTATAAAAATTTAAAAACACCCTTGTTTATCTATCTGTTTTATCTAGACGATGACGACGATCTTCTCTGCTTCTTCATTATTCTCTTCTGAGCAGCAAGACTCTTCTTTTTTCTGGACATAGAAGGTTTTTCAAAATGCTCTCTTTTTCTAACTTCAGAAAGGACGCCAGCCTTCTCGCATTGCTTTTTAAATCTCTTTAAAAGCTGCTCAAAAGACTCTCCTTCACGGTAATGAACACCTGGCAAAAAAATCACCTCCTACTTTGCGTAAAAGCTGGATTTATTTATAAAAAAGGCGAGGTATTGTCAACACTTACTTACCTTCTTGAAGCTTTTTTATTTTAGTCTCTATAACTGCTTTGTTAGGGTGTGAGTCTCTAAGCTCCATAAACATCTCTAATGCTTTGCTTTTTTCATCAAGTTCAATAAGATTCTCTGCTTTTTCGAACTTACACAAAATGCCATACTTTGATGTGGCAGAGTAGCTTATGCACTTATTTAAAATTTCTATAGTCTTCTTTAATGGATCAGAACTTGTGCTGTCTTCTTGCTTTTTCGAACCAGTTGAACCGGTTGTTTCATTTATATCATTCCTTAATATTGAATAAGAAAAAGCCATGTAATATAGAGCTTCCTGTATTTTTGGTATTATGACTTCATCACTACTGTGTTCTACTTCTAAAAAACTTTTGTTAAAATATTCAACTGCTGTATCAAATTTATACATTTTAAAATAACAGTTACCCATATTTAATAAAACATCAAATCTGTCTTCTTTAGATGATGCATAATCAAGAGCTTTTATATAATAACCTATGGCCTGCTCTGGACTCCCAAGTTTTTCCTGATAAAGTTTTCCAATTTTACTAAGGACAAGAAATTTTCTTTTTCCTCTGGGTGAGCCCAGGTCCATATAGGCAGTAAAGACCTTAATGGCTTTTTTAGCTTCGCCTGTCTGATAATAAACATCACCCAAGAGATAAAGAGATTCTTTTGCTTTATCACTTCTTGGTGCAACAGATATAACTTTTTTAAAAGCATCTATGGAGTTACTAAGATCTCCATCATTCTTAAATTTTACAGCCTCTTTGAAAAACTTATCTTCCTGTCTATTAAAACCACAGGCAGATATAAACACTACCAAAAATATAAAAAGATTTTTATGCATTACCTACTTCTATTATATTACTAGATTCTTCATTTACTACCTTGGCTACGCCTACTATCTTTTCTTCTCCAGAAAGATTCATAACGCGAACACCCTGTGTAGATCGTCCCATTACTCTAATGTCTTTAACGTTTATTCTTATTGTTTGTCCACTATCGCTCACTATAACCAGACCATCATCGTCCTTAACTTTGAACACGGCCATTACAAGCCCTGATTTTTCTCCAACTTTACCTGCAATTACACCCTTTCCACCTCTTCCCTGTATTCTGAATTCTGCAACCTCCGTCCTCTTGCCATATCCATTCTCAAAAACAGTCATTATGGTGTAATCAGGATTATCTATGTTTGACAGAACATCAACACCAACAACTTTATCACCATCTCTTAAGCTAACACCTCTAACGCCTCTTGCTGTTCTTCCTACTTTAGAAACATCTGACTCACTAAAACAAATACTCTTACCTTGTCTTGTGCTTAAAAGGATATGGTCACCTTCTTTTACTATATGTGCAGTCTCTATTATATCACCATCATCTGTTGTTGCAGCAATTATACCACCAGCTCTTGGACGAGAAAAATTCATCAATGATGTCTTTTTTATTATTCCTTTCTCTGAAACTATTATTACACTCTTATCGTCTGAAAATTCAGAGACAGGAAGTGTTGCTACTATCTTCTCATCTTGTTCCACGTTTATTATGTTG
>JBAXWW010000031.1:0-11793 GCA_037128215.1 bacterium
TCATCTCTGTAAAGACCACCAAGAACAACTGTGTCCTTATCCCTTACAACAACTGATGTTTTTATATTTCTAGAGTTTGTAGAGACCGTTGTTCCAGCAAGATCTTTTGGTGCCTTATCTGTAAGATTTGATGTTTCCTGCTCAACATCCAGTTTTATAAAATCAGAGGCAAGATTTATTCTAGGTGTTATCTTTAGTTTTAGACCAACATCGACGTTAGTTATGTTCTGCTGACTTACACCTGTAGAAACGACTGTTCCAGACACAACTGGTATCTTGTCCATAACCTTGATCTCTGCTTCTTCATTATCTGAGGTTATGATGGAAGGTCTTTGTAAAACGTTAGCTTCACTGTTTTTTTCTATCGCTGTAATGAAAGCTGACAGTGTAGGTATTTTTAATGTTGTACCATTCAAAGTAACTGAAACCGTCTTATTGCTTCCAAATCCCAATATCATACCGCTAAGAGCACTTGGGTTTGCAAGAAAGTTCATTATGTTATTTGTAGAGGAAACACCTGAATCAAAACCAATAGCTCTTGGCACTTCTGAACTTAGGGCATAGTTTGAAGAAACACCAAAGCTGGAATTATCGCTAAGAGTTATTTCCATCGTTATAGTTTCAAACAGAACCTGTCCTTTTCTCTTATCAAGCCCGTCAATTACAGCTTTTATACCATCGTATTGTCTTGGCTTTGCATTAACAACGATAGCATTAGTCCATTTGTCGGCTGTTATTTTAACTCCGTCAAAAGGAGAATCTTTACCAGCTCCTGACTTTGCACCTATTATAGCGCTCAGCGTTGTACTTATATCTTCTGCTCTTGCATTCTTTAGAGGATAAACGTGGATATCACTATCGCCCTGCACTTCAAAATCAAGTTTGGATATTAGAGCTCTTATCCTTTTTACACCTGCCTTATTTGCAAGAACTATAACTGAGTTCGTTCTTTCATCAGTGAATATTTTAGAATATCTTTCTGCTCCTCTGGTTATGTCCTTTCTAGAAGAGGCAGATGCGCTGATCCTTGCATTAGGAGCTCCCTGAAAAATGATGTTATCTATTATATCTTTTATTTTAGAGGCATCGGCGTTCTTTATTGGTATAACAACCAACTGTGAGTTCTCTCCAGCAACATCTAACATTTTAACAATTTCTTCTATGTCAGCTATTTGTGAGCCTGTACCAGTAACCAGTAGTGTATTAGTATCTTCTAGCGCTTTTATCCTTACAGTTGCCGGTACAAAACTCCCACCGCTTCTTCTATCTGTAAGGTCATTAGCAAGGTCAGCAGCATTTATATTTGTTAGTTTTACAAGCCTTGTAATATACTCATCGTTTTTTGGGAAATAATCTCCCTTATAAATCGTAACACCAGAAGAAACATCTTTCTTAGGAACTACTCGTAAAAATTTGTCTGATTTAACTACAGCTAGGTCATTAGCATCTAGCACTGATAGAAAAACATTATAAGATTCCTGTACAGAGATGGGATTAGGCGCGATGACTGTTATGCCTTTTTTGGAAGCAATAGATTCATTTACGATAAATCTTTTACCAGTTAGTTTGCTTATTTGCTTAACAAAAGTAAGGACATCAACATTATTAAAATCAAAACTCTTTACAGCATCTGGATCACTGGTTTTAACATCTGGTGTAACAATGATATCCGTTTTGCTTTTCTTCATCTTACTGATGTTAGCTGGATCACTGATCTTTGGATTGCTACTCTTATTTGGTATGGCGTTTTTTATAACGTCCTGAGCTACAAGACTTGTAGCAGCAATTATAAAGACTGTAAGAACTGTGATTTTCATCATTCGTCTAAGCATAAGCCCCCCGTTATCAACGAATCTCTACACTGAAGTTTTTATTTTCTCCATTTCTGTTTATCATAAAATCTAGTTTACTAGTGGTCTGCAGCCTCTGAAAAAGCCCCATAGCTGTAGCTGGATCTTTTATATCAACCCCATTAACAGATTTTATTATATCTCCATTTTGAGCACCTAGTTTTTGATACAGACTTCCAGGCTGTATATCAAATAATTTAAAACCACTTACCGCACCATTCTCAAAATTAGGTATAGCCCTTGCTTGAGAGAGCAAACTATTTATGTCTGACAAGGACTTATTCAACTCTGCTTTTTCAAGCAGTATTCTACCCTCTGATATTTGTTTTACACCGGAAGAAGAACTAAAACCTGGACTACTTACAGTATCATCATCACTTTTCATCTCTATGTATTCAAACTCACCAGTAGAAAGATCCTTTAGTACTACTTTTCTTCTGGCTATGCTAAAAATGGACGCCTTTGATAAAATGACATCACCAATTATAAAAGGTTCTACCTTTTTTTGAGTTTTTAAGGCTATCGCTGCAACAGACCTGCTTGAATCATTAACGACGATAGTACCTACTAGTTCTATGTCTAGGCTTGATTTCTTTGTTGCTTCTCCAGGAGCTGTAAGTTTTAAAATATCTTCAGGTATTTCATTTTTAGAATTAAAAAGGTTTCTTGTTACTATTACATCATATTTAGCTAGACGCTGAACCTCAACATCTTGCTCTACATTAGTTTTTACACTTTTATCTTTTATAACATTTTTTGTTTTTAAGTCGACAAGATACATTCCGGTTATTGCTGACGACAGTTTAGCTGCAAGCATTGCAAGTAAAATAATAAGAGTCACAGTGACAAGCCAATGAATCCTTACGATATCTTTGGGTGTCAATTTGGATAAGTTTAGACCTGTAGTCACCCCTAATTATCCCCCCAGTAATAGATTATACTTATGACATCCATTTTTTGAAAGAAATTTAATCAAAATAGGTACTTTGAGCAAAAATCATTATTAAAAATATATCTACAAAAATCAATACAAGCAAAAGCAGTAAAAATATCAAAAAAAATTAGTCGGTGTAATGAAGAAATACTTTGAATATGGACAAATCGTCATTGAACAGTATCACAGCTTCATCTATAATAAGGTCAATGAAGATCGCCGATTTTATAAAGCTCGCCAAAAATGCTCAGTCGACCTTAAAGACATTTAATTTGCAGGCAGAGCACATATACTTGGTTGGATACTCTAACCCAAAACTCATACCATCGTTGGTCTTTGTAAGTTCAAAGTATAACACCTTTGACCTTTATCATAGATCTCAATTAGCAACAGCAATACAAAAGGGACCTTTTAAATATAATTTTAATATCATAGGGACTAATCAAATAGGTCGTGAAGGTGCTTTAGTATCAAGGGATCTTCTCTATAAAGCAATAAAACTTTATGGCAAACAGGCTCTAGCTATAGACGGTGTAGAATATGCCTCTCAGCAAGACATGAATTTTGCTGGATCAAAAAATGATTTGGTCATAGAAACAGAAGAATGAAAATAGGTTTTGTAGGCGTACCGCCATTTGAACTAATAAGTAAATACAAGCAAATATCCAAACCATCCGACTGGTTTGACCTTGATGTGCCCGTCTGCGGGGTAAGCAAAAAGACCTCCATGTTGTACCTACCTGATACAACATGCAGCGTAATACAGACGATATTAGCTAATGTGATCAACATAAGGCCTGAAGTGATACTCGCTCCGACAGGTCCATGTAAATGTGATTCTATGAGATTTCTTTTACCGATAATAAGAAGAATCATGCCTAATGTAGAAATAATTGAGTGTGTAAATAATGATACAAGAGACTTTGGGCATCCAATAAGTGAATCTGCTCTTCCTTTACTGGAAAAATTCAATTTAATAACCAATAACGTTCTCGAGCTAGATCCTTCTTTAAAACCAGAAAGAGTAGAGCCAGCTGCTGGATTTTGGGGCGTTCCTCCTTATGATTTTTCCATCTTAAAACTTTTTCCAGATAACACACATGTCTTTGGATGGACAAGATGTATGGAGAATAAAACCCCACATAAGATGGACTTGGAACTTTATGTCCCTTGTGGACTACCAATTGTATTTTTTTCTCAGGCTTTTTGTCAAAAAAACATACTTGCAAAAGAACTTGCTAGCAGACATAAGGGCTTATACGTAGAGGTCGACGGTTTAATGGATAAGAGCACACAGGCAAAAATATCAGCCTTTTTGGAGTTAAGACATTGTTACTAGTAGATGCAGGAACATCATACATAAAAATATTTGATACTGAGAAAGATCAATTAAAGATCTTATCTCTTGCTGAGCTTAAAGCAAACGATCAATTAAAGGCCGACTATGCAACTGGGCATAATGCTAATCTATTTACAGAGGCAACATTTGTTAATGAACTTGTGGCTTTGGCAAAAGGAGCCAAATCCATAGTTAGCGATAAAGATTTTACTATATTAGATATTGGTTCAAGGGACATGAAACTGGTAAAATTTCATAATGGAGAATTTGAAAAATGTGATTGGAATACTTCTTGTGGAGCCATGATAGGATTCACGATGGAATTAATAATGAAGTATTTTAATAAAGACCCAGACAAAATATGCGACACAGAGATGTCTTTTGACATAACATGTGGGCTTTTGGGAATAACCAAGTTTTTTGATAATATATCTAAAACAACATCTATAGACGAGGGTCTATCAGCACTAATAAATGGTTTAGCAAAATTCACATGGCAATTTGCAGGTAAGCCAGAGAAATTATACCTTTCTGGTGGACTATCTGAAAACAAGATCTTTATTTCTCATATGCAAAAACTTGTAAAAGAGTTAAAATCATTAGGAAGAACTGTTCTAATAGAAGGATTAAAAAATCCGGAGTTAAAAAATGAAAGAACTATTAATAGTACTTCCAGTTATAAATGAAAGACAAAACCTAGAGATAATGCTCCCTCAACTTCTTAAATATTTAAAAGGGAGAGGCGGGATTCTATGCATAGACGACAATTCCAGTGATGGAACAGATATAATCTTTAGGGAATTGATGAAGGACAACTCAAACGTTCACTACATAAGAAATCCAAAAAAAATAGGACTTGGCAATGCATATAAGATGGGAGCTGATTTTGCCATAAAGAATGGTTACACGTGGATGCAGCAAATGGATGCTGATCTTTCTCACAGAATAGAAGATCTAAAGAACTTTGATGAAGCAATAGATAGTGCCGATCTTATAGTTGGTTCAAGATATATAGAAGGCGGTCAGATAATGAACTGGCCTTTTATCAGAAGATTTATCAGCAAGGGTGGAAGCTTATACGCTAAGGCTATCCTTGGTTGTTCTATAAACGATCTTACTGGTGGGTTTAACAGAACAAAAACAGAAGTACTAACGGACATCGACTTTGAAGAAATAAGAAGTAACGGCTACTCATTTCAAATAGAACTAAAATATAGAGCTTTAAAAAATGGATACATACTAAAAGAAGTACCAATAACTTTTTCTGACAGAACTCTTGGAAAGACTAAAATGAGCAAAGCTATCGTCTTAGAAGCCATATGGAAAGTATGGTGGATGCGATTTCATATCTAACTTGTCCTTTTGTTCTATCGTTTAAATAATCTTATTTTAACTTCTCAGCTACATTTGAATGTATAACTGACATAACCTGTTTTACTCGTTGCTAGAATAGTGTATTTGTATAAACTTTAAGTTTCTTGCTACCGCGTAACCTTAAAATTTTACAACTACAACTATTCCACCTTCCTCATACAAACAGGTCACTTTGTGCTTAAAGTAGCTGAGAAATTAAAATAAAATATTTAACCTACAGAACAATATGATAATTTGATACTACCTTGCATTCACAAATCTTAATTTAAATTTCTTAGAGCATTTCGGCAATTGCGCAGGAGCTTGTATGAAGTCCTTAGAATCTTAGAATTTACAATGTTATGGGGCTTCAGAAATAGAAGACCCATAATATTAGTAAATTATTAGACTATAAGGACTGAATAAAGCGACTAAGTGCCGTGGATCTAAGAAATTTAGATTAAGATTTGTGAATACAAAGTGGTATTAATTTAGAACGGTAATAATAATTCAGGATTGTTCCCAGTAACATTGGTAGGTGGTATTTTGTTTATTGTTTTACCTTTTATTACCTTGTCGTAGAAAGACAAATAATCATCCGCCATGTTCTGTACAGAGAATTTCTTTTCAACATGTCTTCTTATTTCATCAGGTTTAAAATTATTATTTGATCCAGAGACAGCTTCTACTAATTCATCAAAACTATTACAGATAATTCCCGTACTAGGCTTTATAAGTTCAGGCAAGCTGCCATACGAAGAACCTATTACTGGAAGTCCAAGAGCCATAGCCTCTATAATTGCAATACCAAAAGGTTCATGCCATCTTACTGGAAATAAAAGCGCGTCAGATCTATTTAGAAGTTCTAATTTCTTTTTTTGATCTACCATACCGTGAGAATGTATATATTTTGAAAAGGTAAAAGCCCTTCCACCAGCGATATGTAAATGTTTTTTGTTAGCTCGACAGGCCTGTATACAATTTTTTAGGTTCTTAACTTTCCATTTAGCTTTTGCAAGGAACATAAATTCGTTCCAGTTCTTCTTAACACCTTTTACATAAGGATACTCATCTAGGTCTATACCGTTGTAAACATAAGCAAGGCTTGCGTGGTTCTGTGCATGTTTTCTTGAGACAAAGACAGTGTTTTTTGGGAACGCTTCGCCTATTTGACCATTACCACCAATAGTTAAAAGGTAAGGAAAATCCAGATCCAAATCTGTTGGAGCAAAGAGATGAACAACATCTATATTAGACGGGATAAGACTTCTCCAGTCATCAGATGTTCTTGGTATAAGTTTTATGCCATGTTTTTTAACGTCGCTATTTTTAGATGCTATTAAAAATATTTCATGTCCTCTTTTTACAAGTTCTTTCATCAACCAAAAGATTATTCTTTCTGTACCTCCATATCTTTGTACAGGTAAGATTCCATTATGCTCAAAAAGTATCTTCATAGGAATTTTACTACTTCTCCATAATATTTTTCGTCAGCTCCTAAGTTACTTTTAATAAAAGCTTGAGCCTTAATCCCTACTTGTTTTGCAAAATCTTTTTCTGTTATCAGTTTATTCAGTATCGTATAGAAGTCTTCTTCTGTACTACCGCTAAAAGCACAATTGCTTTTTACAAGTGCTTCTGCCTCTGGAGAATTATAATGAAAAGGCCCAAACACAACTGAAAGCCCCATAATGGCAGGTTCCATGACATTGTGAACACCAGTAGAAAAAGCACCACCTACATATGCGATACTGCCTAATTTATAAAGTTCGGCAAGAAAACCTACCTTGTCTACTTTAGTAACTTTAGTACAATCGAATTTATCATTCAGACCGCTTTAATCTCTTGGTGAGAATTTTTTAAATTCTTCCATATAATTTGCTACTCTTTTTTTACTAGGTTCATGAGGAACAAGTACAAGGTTCAATCCTTTATATTTAGAGATCAGTTTTTTTATTGCAGGGACTATCACTTTGTCATCAGCCTCCCATGTACTACCACATATAAGGGTCACGCCCTTTTTATATATTTGCATACATGAAGGAATTTTTTTGGAATTTAACGAAGCCTCTGCATTTTGTGCTCTTATCGCAACCTGGTCATACCTTGTATCACCCAATACTTTTGCTTTTTTGAATTTCGGCGATGTTATAAGAAATCTTTTTAGATCACTATCAGACACAGTGCCTATAAGATCAAAGCAGGTATATATGCTGTTATAAAAGGCCTGCCCCACAACATTGGAGTAACGATATGATTTTCTGTGTAATGTGCCATCGATAAGAACTTTAGGTACTCCTCTTGACTGAGCTTCCCACACAAGATTAGGCCAGATATCAAATTTAACGAATACTAACAGGTCTGGTTGTAAAAAATCAAAAACCTTTTTTGTATTAAAATATGTATCCAGAGGAAGATAATCGTAAAAGCTAATATACTCTATTTTAGATGCTGCTTTTAAAGCAGAAGGGCTAAATAATGTAAGGACTATATCAACCTCATTACGATTACGTTCATACAATAGTTTCATTAAAGGTTTAGCCTGTTCAAGCTCGCCGACACTTGAGACATGGAACCATATTCTTTTTTTACCGTTCTTCTGTGGAATGTTTTTCTTGTATCTACGCCAAAGATGTCTTCTGCCCATCAGAGCTTTTCTTATCTTTGAATCAAAGAAGAAGCTAAGCAGAAAAGCAAAATAGAGGATATAAACAAAAATAGTTGAATATAAGATCCTAAAAAATTTTCTCATTTTAAAAACTCCAATAATTCTTCGAATACCATATCAGGATTTATATCATTAAGACATGGTCTTTTACCCATTCTGATACATAGTCCCTGTCCATTTTTGGAACAAGGCCTACACCACAGATTAAGTTCTACTGTTCTAGAACCATCCCTATAAGGATAACAGGCAAATTCATAAGATGTTGGTCCCATTATGCCAATGACATCCTTACCTACAGCTTCTGCTACATGCATCATACCAGTATCATTAGATACTACCGCATCACATTCTGATAATGCAATAGCTGAACCAAAGACATCCAGTTCCCCCGCAAAAGAATAAACCCTTTTATTTTTTCTAGCTATATCAGAACAAAAAACATCATCTTTTCCGCCAACTATAAGAACATCTGAATCAAGTTTATCGACTATCATACCGGCAAGTTTATCAAAATAATCAGAAGGCCATCTTTTACCAGGCCATTGTGCGCTTGGTACAAGACCTATAAGTTTTTTCTTCTTAAAATCAGGGATTTTCTTACTCAGAAGATCTTTTGTTTTTGTCCTTATATTTTCTGGTATAAATATTTCTGTCCCTTTTCCGTCGTAATTTATGCCATATTTTTCCAATGGCTTAATATATTCTATCATCTGACAATCAACTTTCTTGAAAAGATTTATTTTTAGAAATATCAATAAAAGTCTTTTTAACGTTCTTTTGTTAAAATAGGTTTTGGTCACCCCAGGAGTAAACAAACAGATAAAGAAACTTCTTAAACTCCTGTGTGAGTCAATTATAAGATCATATTTATTCTGTCTTATCTGCTTTGTAAGTTTAAAAAGTCCACTAAGCCCTGCTCCTCTTGAAAGATATATCTTATCATTAAGGTATGGATTGTATTCTATAAGGTCTTTAAAATCTTCTCTAACAACCATATCTATCATCGCAGATGAAAACTTTTTTCTAAGCACCCTTGGTAGCGCTGTTGCCATAGCTATATCGCCCAGAGAACTAAATCTTATTATCAATATCTTCACTTCAGATTACATCCTTTCCGGTGCTTTTATACCCATTATGCTCAGACATATTCTTATGTTCTCTTTTATTGTGTAGACCAATGCCAATTTTGCAAATTTCTGTTCTTCATCATGAACATCTATTATCTTTTCCTGATAATAGAATCTATTAAAGTCCTTACATAGATCAAGCAAATACCTTGCTATTATAAATGGTTCACACTCGGTTTGAGCCTCTAATATTCTATCTTCCATTAAAGAAGCCATCTTGATAAGTTCATATTCCACGTCATTTGGTTTAAAAGAACTTTTTGAAGAATTTTTAACCATAGAATCTATTTTTTTAAGACTATTATCAAAGCTAGACTTACTCAAGATACTGCAAGCCCTTGCATGGGTATATTGCACATAAGGAGCTGTTTCTCCGTCAAAGCTAAGGATATCCTCCCACTTGAAAGTAATATCCTGGATACGTCTCTTGCAGACATCTCCGAATATAATCGCGCCCACTCCAACAGACTCTGATATCTCTTCTTTGTTCTCAAGAGAAGGGTTTTTCTCTTCTATAGCCTGTCTGGCAAGTTCTACTGATTTATTCAAAACATCCTCTAAGAAAACCATTCTACCTTCTCTTGTGGACATCTTGGCATCTTCAAAATGTAAAAGACCAAATTGGACATGCCTACATCTTGAAGCCCAATCAAAGTTCATAAGCTCAAGTGTTTTAAAGACCTGTTTAAAATGAAGTTCCTGTTGATTGGCTACTACATATATTGATTCTGTAAATTTAAACCTGTCCCATCTATCAATAGCGGTAGCAATATCCCTTGTTGCATATAGTGTTGTCCCATCTGTTTTCTTAAGAAGCACAGGAGGCATGTCATATGAAGACATATCTACTATTACCGCACCGTCACTCTCTTTTGTCCCTATCTTTTTATCTATTTCCTGTATAACAGGCTCTGTCTTACCATTATAAAAACTTTCACCCTCTGTTTTAGTAAATTGCACACCAAGCCTTGTATATATCTTGTCAAATTCCTTGATACTTATATCTCTAAATCTTTTCCAGTAAGCAAGAGCTTTCTTATCTCCAGCCTCCATGAGTTGAAACCACTTTCTTGCAGTATTTCCAAGCTCCTTATCAGAATCCTCTTCCTTGTGATACTGAACGTATATATCAAGAAGATGTCTTATTCCTTCCTGTTCCAGCTTTTCGTCATTACCATATTTTTCAAATGCAGTTATAAGTTTGCCGAACTGAGTTCCCCAATCTCCCAGATAATTGATCCTTACTACGTCGTAGCCATTATGTTCAAAGATATTACCGATTATGTTGCCTATTACGGTTGACCTTATATGATGAAAAGCAATCGGCTTTGCAATATTTGGAGACGAATAATCTATAACAACCGTTCCATGCTTTGCTGGTTTTGCACGATGTGTAAGTTGATTGATTATTGCATAGAAAAATTTGTCTTTATTTATAAAAAAGTTAACATATGGACCAAAGGCCTTTACATCATCAATAAGGCCATCTTTTTCAATATTCGTTTTTAATTTTGAACAAATATCCTGTGCTATATCCTTAGGCGATTTAGACATAGTTTTTGCTAACTTAAAACATGGAAAAGCAAGATCTCCCATGTCAGACTGAGGAGGGCTAGATATCTGACTAAAGACATCCACGCTATCGATACCAATGGTCTTGGATATTAGATCAGAGACATGTCCTTTAAATAATTTCAAAATTAACCTCGCCATATTTAAGATTGCCAAATAATAATTCCAAGTCTGAAACAAAGTCTTTTGATTTCACATTTGGAAATACTTTTGGGTCAAATACATCAATAGCAGGAATTATCTTTTTCAATATATCATACATCTTCAAACTTCTATCCCTGTGAAGAGTATTATCAAGATCAAATTTGCCATATCCCAAGAAAGAACTTACTCTTATTACAGCCTCTTTATTTTCAACAAACACCCTGATCATATATATAGAGTCCTTATCAAGGATATTTGATCCATCCGAATCTACATATAGAGTCCACCTATTCATATACGTTGGAACTACTTCTTTTGGTACTTTTACATAAACAGAATAAGGATATATAACTTCATTGCTGTATTCATTTTTTAAACGCCACATGTTGTTTAAGAATTCAGTTTTTATATGATCATGATCAGACATTTTGGTTTTACTTTGTACCTTTGGAAAGTCTTTTATATTATGCTCAACCTTAATCGTTTTGGAGAGAACTTCTAATATTTGTTCTCTTAATGAAAGATATCCATCTTTTGGAACAGAGAGACCAGATAACACAGAGCTCAGTATTTTTATAGCCTGCTTGGCAGGAAAACGATCTGTCTTAACTCCAGAAAAAACAAAAAGAATCGCGTCCATAATACTTCTTAAGCTTAGTGGAATACCATGTTTTTCATACAATTTATCAACGCTAGAAAACCTGCTTTTGTCTCTGATAAAAGAATTAAATGATTTTTCATTTATGCCATCCTGCGAAAAGTCAAAGCGTCGATCATTAAAAATTACTCCCAAAGCTTCTTTGTCT
>JBAXWW010000032.1:0-11764 GCA_037128215.1 bacterium
GATTGTGTTCCAAAATAACTAACGGGATAGCCTCTCATAAGATATTTCTTTGAATAGAAGATCAAAGAACTCTGTTCTCCTCCAGCAACAAAGAACATATATGGGTTCCCGTATGTATAAGACAGGTCATTGTTTATTGCAATTACGTGTCCATACCACCATAGTGGTATGTAAAACCTTAGGTTAGAATCTATTTCATATTCACTGTATGTGGACATTGCTTTTGGATATATGCTGTATTTAAAATACCCTGATATCCCTTCTTCTGGAACACTTATTGCTGAAAAAGTAGTGGATGTATCGCTAAATCCAATACCTCCATAAAGCCCCATTCTCTTTGTTCTTTGATAGAGAAAATCTAGTGTTCTATAGTTGTAAATTAAACCAGTTAATAGTGTCCAGTATGTGTTGATAGGTACAGCTACGTCTATATTTGCAAAAAGATCCTGGATTATTTCATCATTGGAATACCAGGTGTTATCATTATAAGCTGAGATTGAGTATGTTGGATAAAAAGCCTGATTCGTATATACAGCACCTATTAGAGGTTTTCTTGTTCTGGAATCATAGGCAGCAGAAGCAAAATACTGATTTCTAAAGAGAGCGTCAGAACCGTATGTCATTCCTCCGAGTGTATATCCTCCATCTACAAAGGAAAAAGAAGGGACCCAAAGTTTTGGAACTAGAGTCTTAAATCCATAATATGTTTTTTTCTCCATCTGAGGAGCTACAATTTTATCTGATGTTCTGAGTGGAATATTATCTACAACAAATGTGCTTGAGTTTGTTAACGCTGTCTCTGTTGAAACTGTTCCTATTCTGAAACCATTAGAGGTATAATATGTTATATAAAAATTCCCATTATCGTTTAAATCTGCCTTCTCTACATCAAAAGCACCACTAATAAGATTAGTTATTTTATTTATTTTATTTGAATCAATATCTAGCCTGTATAAGTTAAATACTGAATCAGGATCATCGATAAAGACTATTTTATTTTTATTAAGGGTAAAACCTTTAATACTACCTTCTGTTTCATGAAGTATCGATTTTTTACCTTTACCATCTACCTTTGCGATGTATTCTTTTTTATCGATATTCTTCTCTATAAAGTATGTATCATAAGTTGTCCCATTCTTTATGCAAACAGGGTTTGATATCCTGGAAAAGTACTGAGATGAATATATGGTTTTTTGTATGTTAAGTTTATGGCCTTCTAGTTGTTCTATATTGACATCCATCTTTCCTGTTTTAGCTCTTACTGTACATAACTCATTATGGCTTATTATCCCAGCGTATAAGAGCCTTTCAGTATTAGCGATGGATCTTGCTTTGTTGGCGACCACATCAAACGTTTCAGTTTTATAATAGTTGCTTCCGATCTGGCTGTTTGTTTTGTTAAAAATTATTGTATGTTCATCTAACCATTTTATGAAAGATGTATCGTCTGCTTTTATCTGGTTGAACTCTTTATTAGTAGCTACCTCAAGTATGGAAATTCTATTACTCTTATTAGGATTAGTAACATAATATGCTAGGTATTTTCCGTCTGGAGAAAGAGTAGGGGTCCTGTTTATGAAACCTTCATCTGTTTTTGATTCTATTTTTGTCTGTCCATTTTTAGAAATACTATCTATCCAGCTTGCGTAGAACTTGTTTTTTTCTTCCAGCATGTCATTCCAAAGTTCTGGGACCTCTTTTCCTGTAAGTTTGTAAAAAGAAATACTTGGAAGATAAGGAAGAACGCCAGCATTATCTTTTGATATCTTGCCAGGGGTTTCGATCCCGTATTTTTTAGCTACATGCTCAAACAGCAGATATCCATAAAGATATGGAACGTTTCCTGTTGGCCATCTATCTATAACGTATGGTGCGATTGACAGCGAGTATAAAGAGTTAGTGTTAAGTGTTTTTTCATAGGAGGTCGTCCTCATCATTGTATGAAGGAATGTTGAACGACCTCTACCCTTGCTCGTCATATTTGTTTCTTCAAAAACGGCGTAACCTTCTATGAAATTAAGAGGAGAAATGCCATTTATGCTGACTACAGTACCGAATATTGCTCTTAGAGGAACAGAATATCCTCTAGTAGTAGAAAGATTTATTATATGAGTCAGTTCATGAAACGCAGTGTCTCTTAACCAGTTGTCATATTCGGAGATACTTGTGTGAGAAAGCGGAGGGACAGCATATATATAAATAGTGTTCTGAGGAACTGGCGTGGCAAAGCCGTTATGTGAATCAGTGTTATCTATTATTACAACCTGTATTCTAAGATATGGTGTCGAGTTAAGTTCCTTAGTAAGTTTTGTAAAACCTTCTTCTAAATAGACGGCAGACATCTTTGCAATAAGTTCCATATTTTTGCCGATAAAAAATTCTTCTTTTGATGTTGATGGATAATGGACGTCAAAATGCTCTGTTTGTATGGTCTTAAAATCTGAATACCTAGAAGGGACAACGCTATCCATTGTATAGAAACTTGAGGATACAGCGGTGTTAGCCGTTGCTCCAAAGATACTTAGAAGTAATACAAAAAATATATGCATTCAGCACCTTAGTTTGGTCAGTGACTTCAGGATACAATAATATACCCATAAAGACAATCAATGCCTGTCCCAGGGTAAATTTATCTTAGATTTAATTGAAACGATTCGCTTTTGGCCCATTCATAAGCCTATATTCACTAAAATCCGTGGCCGCTACTACGTAGCTTGCTGACGGATTTTTTAATGTTCGTGTAGACTAAGAATTGGCACCCAAAAAGCTGCATGTGTTTCACTTAAATCTAAGATAAATTTACCCTGGGACAGTTATTCTATTGCAGATTTTATTTAGCGAGATTAGATTGGCCTCTATGGAATTTAAAGATCTTACACTTAAGGAGCTTACAGATATTGTTGCTGGATTGGGCAAGCCTGTTTATACAGCAAAGAATATTTTTAAGTGGATTTACAAGAGGGGGGTAAATGATTTCGAGCAAATGTCTGATGTATCTAAGGAACTAAGGTCATATCTTTCTAAGAACTATACCCTCTCAGGGCTAAAGATACTTGAGATAGAAAAAGCAAAAGACAGGTGTATCAAATTCCTTTTTGAATTAAATGATAAAGAAACTATTGAAAGTGTTCTTATACCGAAGTCGGACAGAGTTACTGTTTGTGTCTCTACTCAGGTAGGTTGTAAAATGGCTTGTGCTTTTTGTTGTACGGCTCTTCAAGGCTTTAAGAGGAATCTAAAAGCGTCGGAGATAGTAGACCAAGTAATTGCAATCAACAACTATGCAAAAAACGAACTCTCATATCCTACAGATGATAGCGGGATAAGAACTGTAAGTAATATAGTTTTCATGGGCATGGGTGAGCCTATGGATAATTTAGAAGCTGTCATTAAGTCAATAGACATATTAACTGACCATAATTCTCTGGCTTTTGGTACAAGAAAGATAACTGTATCGACCTGTGGACTTATACCAGAGATGTTTGAGTTCAAAAAAAGATCAGGTGTAAAGTTGGCAATATCCCTTAATGCTGTTGATGATAACTTCAGAGACGAGATAATGCCTGTTAACAAAACATATAAAATAAATGAGTTAATTGGTTCAATAAAGAAACTTCCATTAAAAAGTCTTGAGTTTATAACGATTGAATACATTCTCTTTAAGGGGCTTAACGACTCAAAAACAGACGCAGAAAAACTAGCAAAACTTCTTAAAGATCTTCCTATTAAACTTAATCTTATACCATTTAACCCTCACGCTGCTGCTCCTGGTTTTGAGGCTCCAAGCACTAAAACACTGAGTGATTTTTATGATTACCTGACAGGTCAGGGTGTGATATGTAATGTCAGACATAGCAGGGGTTCAGACATAAGTGCTGCCTGCGGACAGCTTAGGTCCAAAAAACAGAAATAGGGGCGTTGAAATTAATGAGTTCCGTTGTGACAGATAATTTTACCCCAATGATGAAACAATATAACGAGGCCAAATTACAGGTCCCAGGGAAACTTTTATTCTTTAGAATGGGCGATTTTTATGAGCTTTTTGCAGAGGATGCATTAAAAGCAGCACCTATAATGGGCATAGCTCTTACGTCAAGAGACAAGAAAAATCCGATACCAATGTGTGGAATTCCACATCATGCTGTTTCTTCTTATATTTCCAAACTTACACAGAAGGGCTTAAGTGTTGCTATATGTGAACAGGTTGAGGACCCTAAAATAGCAAAGGGGATAGTAAAAAGAGAGATCATAAGAGTTATTACTCCATCACTTGTTTATGATTCTAACGTTATAGATGGTAAACAAACATCTTATCTAGTGTCGCTGGTCTTTGAGGATAATAAATGGAGTTATTCCTGTCTTGATTATACGACAGGAGAATTCAAAGCGAATACTGTCAACAATACAGATGAACTATTAAAAGAGATAGCACTGCTTGCTCCAAGAGAAGTGATCTATGAAAAAGATGTCCATATTCCAGAAATACTAAAAAGATTTCTTCTTAATGTGAGTTTTTCCTCTGTTGAGACAAAAAGTCTTACCCATATAAATTTTAATCAGATGATAGTTGATACTCGACTTGAAAAGACAGAAGTAAAAGCGGGTAAGTTAATAATAAGCTACCTTATAGACACGCAGTTTAGAGATCATTTTCCTCATATAAGATATTTTTATAAATTGTCATCAAACGATTTTTTGGGAATAGATGAATTTACTTCAAAGAATTTAGACCTTTTTAGCTCTTTTCTTAAATGTATGGATGAGACAATTACCCCAATGGGTGGTAGAGCTTTAAGGCAGATCATAGGCCAGCCTCTTAAAGATGAAAAGGCAATAAATAACAGGCTAGATACAGTTGAGACATTAACAAAAAATTATTCTGTGATGGAAAAGATAAGATTATTCTTTTCACAATGTTCGGATGTAGAAAGATTATCTTCTAAGCTTGCTCTTGGTCAATTTGGTCCCAGAGATTTTAAAAAACTTTTAGACAGTATAGAGATCCTCTCTAATTTAAAAGAATTCGTCAGTGATATGGACCTTAAATTAAAGGATATAGAAGTGAATGGTCTGTCTGACTTCGCTTCAGGACTTTCTGTAAAATTTGAAGATGAACTTCCTTTTACAGCAAAAGAAGGTGGCATATTCAAACTTGGATTTAATAAAGAATTAGATGAGCTAATAAACCTCCACTCAAACAGTAAACAGGTCTTGTTAGAGATGGAAAGAGCAGAAAGAGATAGGACAAAGATCTCTTCTCTTAAGATAAAATACAATAAAATATTTGGATACTATATAGAAGTAACGAACGCTAATATTCATCTGGTTCCTGATAATTATCAAAGAAAACAAACGCTGGTAAATGGTGAGCGTTTTATGACACCTGAGCTAAGGGAACTGGAAATAAAGCTCCTTAATTCTGAGGAGAACAGAGTTAATCTGGAGGCCAAACTTTTAGAGGAATATGCTCTAGAGTTTAAAGACAAATATCTTTCAAAGACATTGGATCTTTCTTCTTGGGCATCGGAACTTGATGTTATAACAAGTTTTGCTTGGTTAGCTGTGAATAGAAAATATAAGAGACCACAAATTCATAGTGGATATGATCTTGTTCTTAAAGATGCCAAACATCCAGTACTTGATCAGACCATGGGCGATGAATTTATACCGAATGATATATCTCTAAATTCTGGGTGTTTTTTTCACATAATCACAGGCCCGAACATGGCGGGTAAAAGTACTTTAATGAGGACTGTTGCCTTGCTCGTAATTATGAGTCACATGGGGTCTTTTATTCCAGTGTCTTATGCTGAAGTTCCAGTCGTTGATAGGGTTTTTACAAGAGTTGGAGCTACTGACTATATTCTGCAGGGACAAAGTACCTTCATGGTAGAAATGATAGAGACATCCAATATAATTTATTCTGCCACCAAGAACAGCTTGATAATACTGGATGAAATAGGTAGAGGTACAAGTACTTACGATGGTATTTCCATTGCATGGTCAATAGCCGAATATATACACGATAAAATTGGTGCAAAGTGTATGTTCGCTACTCACTATCATGAGTTGACCATTCTTGAACAGGAACTTAGCGGTACAAGTAATTTCTCTATGTCAGTTGAAGAAGAGAAGGACGGGCTTTTCTTCTTAAGAAAGATAGTAAAAAAACCTGCTTCTCGTAGCTATGGAATACAAGTCGCTGGTATGGCAGGACTTCCAGAAAGCGTTATAAAACGTGCCTATCATATAATGGGAAAATTAGAGGAAGAAAGAGCTAGGGGCTCTGATCTAAAGGATAATAAACAGCTTTCTCTTTTTAATAAAACACCAAAAGCGAATAATGATATAATTGAACAAGTTATGGTGGATGAGAAAAATAACTTTGAATTTATAGATGAACTTTCCAAGATCGATCTTGATAAATTGACTCCACTGGAAGCGTTAAGCAGATTGTACAAGTGGAAAAAAGAGGTGGATAAAGTTGAGTAACAAAGAAATATTAAGAAATTATCTATGGCTGTTTTTGATTTTAATTTTTCTAACATTTATGGTTTTGGAATTAACCGGAATACAACAATACGGTACAGATATTTACAATTTACAGAAGAACCAAACTATTCCCCAAAACCCAGAAATGATAGTTGTCCTTGCAGGTAGTGTTGGCAGAATAGAAGCTGCCTATGAACTTATGAAGGGAAGAAATATCCCTTTGCTGCTTGTCGCCGGAGCATATACTAAGGTTAATTTTGATGAGCTTTCTAAAAAGTATCATTGGGACCTTGGTGATAAGGATAAAATAAAAATAGATAATATATCTACAAGCACCTGGGAGAATGCAAAGATATCTGCTGATTTTGCAAGACAACACAACATAAAGAGTCTTGTTCTTGTTACGTCTATATACCATATGCAGAGATCTGAGTTTTTATTCAAAAAAGTTTTTAAATCAGGCGAAGTCCAAATAATTCCCTATGCGATTTCCATGCAGCCTATAGAGTATAATAGCTGGTGGCATGATTTTAAAACTTTCAAAAAGATAATGGATGAGTTTTTTAAATATCAGTACTACAGAGCTATATTTACTGCCAACTGAGAATAATACTGTTTACTGTTCAAAATATTTTAATTTAAACTTTCATAGATCTGGTACTACGTCGGTTTACTTAGTCCTTATAACCTAAAAATTTACTAATATTATGGGTCTTCTATGCCTGAAGCCGCATAATATTGTAACTTCTAAGGTTATAACTCCCTTGTACAAGCTCCTCCGCAAATACCAGAAATTCTATGAAAGTTTAAATTAAAATATTTTGAACAGTAAATTGTATTGCTTAATCAAATTTAAGGTTTTTATACGCATCACATCTTGAGCAGAGTGTTATCTTGTCTCTTTGTCCCTGGTCAAGGAGCTCTCTATATTTCTGTAAAACCTCTCCGTTCCAGATATCCAATGCTTTTTGTTCTTTAATGTCGCCTATGATAGCTCGTTCACTTGTGTCCCAGCAGCAAAGGGTTGCTCTTCCATCAACGTAAAAGAACATTTCATCCCTTGTTTTCAAGCAAGGCTTATAAACTACTTCTTCTTGGCCTTCCCAAGGATATCTATATAAGCTGGTGATAGTTGCTTTGTCTGCTATTGGTTCCCATTTCTTTATGAATAGTTTCTGTTCCTCTTCTGTTCCTGGGAACGCGATCATTCGTGCTTCAGTATGTGTCTTGTTGTTTTTTGCCTTAATACAAAAATATTCTATGTTATTCACTACTGTCTTAAAGTTGAGTCCTTTTCTTCTTTCCTGGTATTTATCCTCGTAGAAAGCATCTATGCTAAAACGCATTGTTTCTATGCCTATTTCTAAAAGTAAATCTGTTATTTGCGGTGTTAGTAGTTCTGCGTTTGTATTAAATTCTATTTTTGCTGTCTTGTCCTGTTTTATATATTTGCAGATCTCCACCATCCTTTTATCTGTAAAAGGTTCATTTAACAAGAATGGTCTGTATGTTATTCCAAGACCTCTAGTATCATCTATTATCTTTTTCCAGACGCTATCTTCCATTATAAATGGGCGTCTTGTTACTTGTCGCTGAGTACAAAAATCACATTTTGCATTGCAAAGAATATTGGTCTCTATTTGTACATAGTCTGGAGTCTTTTTATAATTATATTTTTTATATTTCATTTGTCATTTTGTCCTGGTGTTTTCTTTCTTAAGTATCCAGTTTGCCGCATCTAGCAGATTACTGATCTTGTTTTCCCCTATTTTTATACCAGTTCCACCAAAATTTATTCCAAGTTGTTTATCACAGTCCTTATCCCCAATGGAATAGGAATCCTTAAGGTTCAATTTGTACCTTTTTGCTACTTCCTCTACTAATTTTATTTCAGGTTTTCTGCAAGAACATTTATCGTCTGGACTATGAGGACAGATTAATATCTCTTTGATTTTGTCTCTTCCTATATAGCTGAGCATTTTGTCATTGACCTTATCTACATCCAGACTTGTCATTTTTCCTCTACCAATACCAGACTGGTTTGTTGCTATGAACAACATGAACCCATTTTCTATCAGCATATCAATAGCCTCGGAAATACCTGGCATGATGTCAACCTTTGCAGGATCTTTTATATAGCCATGGTCTATTATTATTGTGCCATCTCTGTCTAAGAAAATTGCTCTATTTGACATCTTCAAAACCCTTTGGATATTTTTTGATCCAATTCCACGCAGAGCCTATTATTTCATCAATGTTATATTTTGGAGTCCATCCTAAGATGTTTTTTGCTTTTTCTGAGCTTGAAATTAATATTGGAGGATCACCTTCTCTTTTTTCTGCAAATTCTACAGGTATTTTTTTACCAGTTATCTTTTCTACTCGCTCTATTATTTCTTTAACGCTGTAGCCTACAGATGTACCAAGGTTAAAAACGTTGCTCTTTTTTTCTTTGTTCAGATAGTCCATCGCTTTTATATGAGCATCTGCAAGATCCATTACGTGTATATAGTCTCTTATACAGGTTCCATCCTTTGTTTGATAATCTGTACCAAAGATCGTGAATTGTTTTTTTATCCCCAAGGCGATCTGAAGTAATAATGGGACTATATGAGTCTCTGGATAATGATCTTCACCTATTCTTGAATCAATATCAGCACCAGCAGCATTAAAATATCTTAAATATATATGTCTGATTCCATATGCTTTTTCATACGTGTCTATTATCTGTTCAAGGAATAGTTTTGATAATCCATAGGGATTACAGGGACTTTGAGGGTGATCTTCTTCTATAGGTGTTTTTAATGGATTGCCATAAGTTGCAGCTGTTGATGACAGTATTATCTTCTTTACGTCTGACTCAAGCATGGCTTCTAAAAGCCCCATAGCATTACCGACGTTATTTTTGAAATATTTATGAGGGTTTACAACAGATTCTCCAACATAACAATTAGATGCAAAATGTATTACTGCGTCTATATTATGTTTGGAAAATATCTTTTTAAGTCCATTAATATCGCCAAGGTCACAGTTGTAAAATGTCCCTTCAAGGACCGATTTTTTGTGTCCTGTAGACAGGTTGTCAACTATTATGGGATGGTACCCAGCGTGTTGTAATTCAAGTACTGTATGCGATCCTATATAGCCAGCACCGCCGGCAACTAATATTTCTTTTTTCATAGAGGGGGCTCTTATATCACGGAACAAAAAGTATTGCTATGATTTAAGCTTGTGATATTGTCATGGTCTAAAACACATTGTGAGGGACTATGACTACATATAAAAATTCAGGTGTAAGTATTGATAATGGAAACGAATTTGTTTCAAGAATAAAGAATAAAGTAAGATCTACTTACACAAAAGGTGTTGTTAGCAGCATCGGCGGTTTTGCCGCATTATTCAAAATAGATTTCACAAAATATAAAAAGCCACTTTTAGTCTCTTCTACCGACGGAGTAGGAACTAAATTAAAAATGGCTTTTATGGCCAATAAACACGATACAATAGGTATAGACCTTGTTGCTATGTCTGTTAATGATGTATTGGTTTACGGAGCTAAACCATTGTTCTTTCTTGATTATATTGCCGTTAACAAATTGGATGTAGATGTTGCATCAGCGATCGTTGATGGAATAGTAGAAGGTTGTAAGCAATCTGATTGTGCCCTTGTTGGTGGAGAAACCGCAGAAATGCCGTCTTTTTACCAAAATGATGAATATGATTGTGCCGGTTTTGTTGTAGGTGTGGTTGATGAAGATAAAATAATAGATGGAAGTAAAATAAAAGAGGGTGATGTTGTTCTTGGAATAGCTTCTTCTGGTATCCATTCAAATGGTTATTCTTTGGTCAGAAATGTTTTTTTTAATAAGAATTCATATTCAATGGACCATATATTTGAAGAACTTGATGCTCCTCTTGGAGAAGTCCTTTTAAGACCAACCCAGATATATGTTAAGTCAGTACTTGATATGGTGGATTCTGGCTTTAATATTAAAGCAATGTGCCATGTTACAGGTGGTGGAATAACAGAAAATCTTCCTAGGGTTTTGGCCGATAGATTTAGTGCTCAGATAGAACTTAAGAATATAAATGTACTTCCGATCTTTAAACTAATTGCAAAATTGGGCAATGTAGAGACAGAAGAAATGATGAGAGTCTTCAATATGGGAGTTGGTTTTATTATGGTCTTGCCTGCTCAGGAGGCAGATAAAGCAATAAATAAATTGGCCAGCGAGCATTCTTTAAAGGCAAGCGTAATAGGCAAAATAATTGATGATGGAAAGAACAAAGTAGTCTTTTCCGATTTGGATACATTTAGACTATGAGGCTTTTAGTTTTTGCTTCTGGAAGAGGAAGTAATTTTGAAGCTATCCTTAAGGCTTCAGAAAGCAGATATATCAAATCTAAAATATGTGGACTGCTCTGTGATTAGGATTGCCCTGCTGTACAGATAGCAGGGCAGTATTCTGTTCCAGTCTCTATTATAAAACCAAAAGATTATGCAGATAAGGCTGATTATATAAAATTATTGTTGAGTACAATAGATTCTTATAAGCCGGATTATATAATCCTTGCTGGTTATATGAGGATAATTCCTTCAGAGTTAATAGATAACTATCCTCTGAAGGTAATAAATATACATCCATCACTGTTGCCGGAATTTCCAGGCAAAGATTCTATACAAAGGGCATGGGAAGCAAAAGTCAACAACACAGGTGTAACTGTTCACTACGTCAACGATAGGATGGATGCAGGTCCTGTAATAGCTCAAAAATCAGTCGATATGCCAGATAGTTTGGAAAAATTAGAAGAGCAAATACATAAAATAGAACACAAGCTATATCCAGAGGTAATAAAAGATCTTGAAGATAGACCCTTTGATACTCTGCTTGTCAGCAACTGTCTTTTGGGTGCTCATTGCAGGTACGATGGAAACAATAAATACTCGAAAAGAACAATTACTTTTATGAATAATTTTAAAGGGAAGGTCTTTGAATTTTGTCCTGAAGTAAGCGCTGGTTATTCTGTTCCAAGACCCAGCACAGAGATCGTGGCTGGAAAAGCTATAATGAAGGGTGTTGGTGATATAACGGAAAATCTGCAAAAAACATGTGACTCTATTCTTGCTAATATCGTCAATTCTAAAAGGATCTTTGCTATACTTAAAGAAAAAAGTCCAAGCTGTGGTGTATTAAAGCCAAGTGGTTTTTTTACCAATACTGTTAAAAGAAAATTTGGAAATAATATATTTATAGTAAGTGAAGAGGATCTA
>JBAXWW010000033.1:0-11651 GCA_037128215.1 bacterium
GTTCAACAAAAAACTACATAGTTACAGCTACAATAGCAGCTTCAAGTGATAAAAACATAACGGCCTTTTCTGTCTCAAATCAAATTGGGTCTACAGTAATAACAAACACAAGTGCTACAACCGGTTCGATTGCTGTTACGGTCCCATACGGCACTAGTATTACGAATCTAGTTGCTACTTTTTCTACAACCGGTGTTTCTGTTGCTATAGGAAGTGTACCTCAGGTAAGTGGAGTAACTACTAATAGCTTTACAAGTCCTCAAACATACACTGTAACAGCAGCAGATGGTTCAACAAAAAACTACATAGTTACAGCTACAATAGCAGCTTCAAGTGATAAAAATATAACTTCTTTTACTGTCCCAAATCAAACCGGATCTACAGGAATAGCGGATATAAGTTCTACAGAAGGTACTATTGCTATTACAGTTCCTCATGGTACGGATGTTACAAAATTAGTTGCTACATTTTCTACAACTGGTGCTTCTGTTGCTATAAGTGGTACACCTCAAATAAGTGGAATAACTTCAAATAATTTTACAAATCCCAAAACGTATACAGTCACAGCAGAGGATGGTACAACAAAGACGTATATAGTTACAGTCGCCATAGCAGTTTCAAGTGATAAAAATATAACGGCTTTTACTTTTCCAAATCAAGTTGGAGCATCAGTAATAACTGATACAAGTTCTACACAAGGTACTATTACAGCTAAAGCTACATATGGAACAGATCTTACAAAATTGATAGCAACTTTTACTATAACTGGTCTTTCTGTTTCTATAGGAAGTACGCCTCAAGTAAGTGGCACAACAATTAATAATTTTACAAGTTCTCAAACGTATACAGTAACAGCAGAAGATGGTTCAACAAAATCCTACCTTGTTACAGTAACCGTAGAGACAACTCCAGTTATAACTTCTTTTACTTTCCCAAATACTCAACGTGGAACAACAGTGTTAAGATCTGTTATAACGAATACAAGCGCTACAGAAGGTACTATTGATGTTCAGGTTGTCTTCTATACTACAGATTTTACAAAATTAATTGCTGATTTTACTACGGCGGGTGCTTCTGTTACTGTAGGTGGTGTTCCTCAAGTAAGTGGAGTGACACCAAATAATTTTACAAATCCTATAAAATACACAGTAACAGCATCAGATGGTAAAACAAGAAATTACAGAGTTACAATAACAGTATCAAAAAATATTGTTTCTACAATAGATACATCAACTGTTAAAGGTGTTGTTGTCTATCAAGGATCACCAAATCAATATCTTCAAAATGTAATACCAGGATCTGTAACAATTGATGCTATAAGAGCATCAGATACAAGTAACGCAACATGTTTTATAACATCTTTTCCTCTAAGTGATGCATCAACAGGAGCAACAATAAAAGTTGTAAAGTATCCAGCTAATGGAGATATAAGCAATTTTGAAACAGCTAAACCATACGCTAATGAACCGATTGCAAATAATGATTTTTTTCTCATTAAAGTAATAGCAGAGGAATCAGTGTCAGTTGGTTCTGATTATTATCGTTATTATTACAAGATAGTTGTAACAGTAACACCGAAGTCAGAGAGGGTAATTGGTGACTGCTACCAAGGTGGAAAGATTATATATATTTTACAGCCTGATGATCCTGGCTACAGTAAGGAGACACAACATGGTTTAATCGTATCAAGCAGTGATCAAAGTGGGTCTGCCTCATGGGGTTGCTATACAAAAATATTATCTGGAGCAGATGGAACAGCTATAGGAACAGGTAGTAAAAATACAGATAACATTATCTCTGGTTGTTCTACTGACGGAATAGCAGCGAAACTTGCAAGAGCATATGATGGTGGTGGATATAAGGATTGGTATCTACCAAGCAAAGATGAATTAAATAAGATTTATCTAAATAAAAGTGTAATGGATAATGCTTACTGTCTTTATTATTGGAGTTCTTCTGAGAGTGACGTAAACTATCTTGCTTGGATACAAATGTTTGATAAAGATTATGCTGACCCTGCTGGTACCCAACGCTATGAAAATAAAAATAGTACAATGTGTTGTGTGCGTGCTGTGAGATCTTACTAATCTTACTGACTGGCTATTTCTGGTGATATAGGCTTAAAGACGTTAAGAGTTTTTAAAGTTATAACCTTTTTCATCATAAGGATTAATTTTACTCAGCCATACTGCTTCTAATTCATTAAGATCATCATTTATATTATTTCCTTTATTATTTTGCTCCAGATAGTCTACTATCTCGAAGATAAAATTTTCTGCACCATATTTTTTCCAGTCATTTTGTAAGTCTTTATTTAGGCTTGTTCCAGTTTTTAGTTGGAATTCTAAACTATTTAGTCTTCCTTGAACATTAAGTCCTTTACCAATGAAAATTTTGCCGTTTATCTTGTTTGTTACTGTAAAGATTCCAGCTAATGGTGGATTTTCTTTGTAAGCACGTTTTAGTTCAGATTTTTTATCAGTCATAAATTATTTTAACCTTAATCTAGAAGCGCACTGTAAATATTTACCCAGTTGGTGTCCATTGTAGGTGTAATCGTATTTAACACACCAATTTCTATGACCACTCCCTGCAATATGTTTTTCTGCTTCAGAATAGCAGAGGTGTTTTTCTCTATCGGATTTGTATGAAATGTTCTTTTTTATATCTATAATGCTGTCATCTAAGCAGACCACCGCATATTCATTTGGCCATACAGATCTTACATCAACAACATCATATCTGATTCCACAAACGATTGGACATATCTTTTTATAAAGCGTTGGGCATTTATAAAGATCTTTTGCATCAAATTTATTTGTTAGATTTTTTTCACAATTTTTAGGTTCTGGTTTGTTTAGGCACTCTCTGTCATATTTATAAAGATCAACATCAGCTTTCCCACATATCCTCTTAATTTTTGCTTTATCTATTTCTTTACATTCGTTCTTTGAACTATCTGAAAGATATAGGTTAACACACTTAGATTCTTTGTTTTTACAAACTCTACGAATAACAGCAGGACAATTGTTTTTTATACGAAATGTTGATTCATTGTTTTCTTGTACATATTCTTGAAAAGTAGGAGTCTTTGTCTCTTTATTATTAAAACAACTATTAACCAATAATAGGATCAAAAGATATGTTGTTGTTCTTGGCATACTTTCACTCCATCTGTAATAATGGATGGCACTAGTCTATTATTATAAGAGAAATGGCTAACATTACAAAGCAGAAAAATCACTTTAGACTGCTACGTCGTGTGTTATAATCATCTAAATATTATCTTTTAAAATTTTTAGTTTAATTTATTAATAAAATTGGAGGAATAATGCAAAAGCGTAAACTCGGAAAAAATGGTTTAGAGGTATCAGAGATAGGATTTGGTTGTATGGGATTAAACTGTTCTTATGGACAGGCACCAGACAGAAACGAAATGATTAAACTCATTCGCTCAGCAGTTGAGCTAGGTGTTACTTTTTTTGATACAGCAGAAGTATATGGGCCATTCACGAACGAAGAGCTTGTAGGTGAAGCTCTTTTACCTTTTAAGGGGAAAGTAGTTATAGCGACTAAATTTGGTTTTCAGACTGACCCTAATGGAGGGGCAAGATTGACAGGTGTAAATAGTCATCCTGAAAATATTAGAAAAGTAGCTGAATCCTCGCTTAAAAGACTTAAAATAGACGTAATTGATCTGTTCTATCAACACCGTGTTGATCCCAGTGTCCCAATCGAAGAAGTGGCTGGTGCTGTGAAAGAATTGATCAAAGAAGGTAAAGTAAAACATTTTGGTCTTTCTGAAGCAGGAGCTAAAACTATTCGTAGAGCTCATGCGGTTCAAACTGTTACAGCACTTCAAAGTGAATACTCATTGTGGACAAGAAGTCCTGAAAAGGAAATTATTCCAACGTTGGAAGAGCTTGGAATTGGATTTGTTCCATATAGTCCTCTTGGCAGAGGATTCCTGACGGGCAAAATAGATGAGAACACAAAATTTGAGAGTAATGACTTTAGAAACCTTATCCCACGTTTTACGCCAGAAGCTAGAAAGGCAAACCAGTCTTTGCTCGATTTAATTATAAAAATCGGATCACGAAAAAAAACAACACCTGCTCAAATTGCGCTTGCTTGGCTTCTTGCTCAAAAGCCGTGGATTGTTCCAATACCTGGAACTACGAAGCTTCATCGTCTAGAGGAGAATATTGGTTCTGTTAAAGTTGAACTTACAAAAGATGATCTTTTTGAGATAGAATCAGCTTTGTTACAGATAAATGTCCAAGGAACACGATACCCAGAAAGTATGGAGAGTATGACGGGTCTTTAGCTATTGTTGTGCTTATTTCCAAATTATTTTTGCTTTATTTCGTGCTGGCATTCTTTGGTATTTGTATTTTGAGTATCCAAGCATCATTGCTCCGCAACAGACATTTTCTTCTGGAAGATTTAAAAACTTTTGCATTGGTGCCCAATTAGGATAAGCCATCATTAAAAAACCTGCCCAGCAAGTTCCTAATCCTAGAGAGCCAGAGGCTACGTCTAAATATGTTAATGCAATTGAGCAATCAACTTCACCAATTTGATAATCTTTAGGAGCATGTGCTATTATTAATACTGGAGCTCCTCTTAAAATAATGTCGTAACCAGATTCAAAAGTCTCTATAATGCCAGAGAGTGAATATGCTTGTGACATAGGATGTTTTTTTGCAATCATGTCCTTAAACATGTCGATGGTCATACTTGATAATTTATATATATCATCTTTTGAATTGACTACCATCCAGCTCACCTGCTGACTGTTTCCTGCTGTTGCAGCGGTACTAGCAAGATCTAAAAGCTTGATTATTTTTTCTGATTCTACAGTCTGATCTTTATATTGTCTGATAGATCTTCTTCCTCTTAATAATTGCTCAACTTTTTCAAAATCTACATAATTTTCTGGTTTAATTTTGGGACAATCTTCTAGATTTATACCATCTATGGATATTGCAAGGTGTGGACACACGGATAAACAATGACCGCATTTAATGCAGGCTTTTTCTTTGTCTTTTGTTATAGATGGGTACTGTTCAACTGTTTCAAATTCAAGAAGATGCATCGGGCAGACATTTATACACAAACCGTCTTTAGAACATTTAGTTTTATTTAGATGGAAACTTGTTTCATGGCTCATATAGATACTCCTTTTCTAAGCATTTTATCACAGATTCTTTGAAACTCTTACTTGCATAAAGTGTTACGCACATGTTATCTTTTTTATATGTTAAAGATAATGTTTCTGTGCTTTTTTAATATAGTTTTTGTGTCTAGTGCCTGTTCCCAAAATGTAGTTTTAAATACAGAAGTAGAAGCAAAGACTAAATATGTATGGCGAGCTATCTACGTTGGATCAGAACCTTTTGTTCTTCAACCATCTGCAACATTATCAGCCAGTGGTTTTAGCTTTTTTATTTGGGCTAATATGAACACGGATACATCTAAGATAACAGTTAATGAAATAAATTATACTTTTAGTTACATCAAAAAATTTGGGTCATTCAGTTTTGAGCCTGCTTTTATCTATTACTCCTATCCAGTTGGGGCGCCAAACTCCGCAGATGTTTCGATGAAATTATATTACTTTATCAATGATAGTTTTACTTTGTATAACACACATTACTTGTCCATTATGGGTAGGTATGGGTTTCAGAATAATGCTTATTACACAGATCTTGGTCTACAGTATATAAGAAAACTATCAGAGAAGTTTCTAGTAGAGACAAGTCTTAGTTTTGCTCTTGCTTCTTCAAAATTTAATTTTAACAATGCAGGTGTGGAAAAAGGTGGATTGGACAATATGATTTTTAATATACAACTTCCTTATTATGTAACAAATAATATTTATCTAAGACCAAGATTAACCCTGAGCACCTTACTAATGAGTTCTGTAAGAGATGCTCTTAGCCCAAAACAAAAGACGACAAATCTTATTGGGTGTTTTTCTGTAGGAGCAGATATTTAATTGAGGTAGAAAAATGTTTTTTTACTTTGTTGTTTTTTTCTTTTTTGCAAGTTTAACAGCTTCAACTTCAAATGACTATATAACTATAAAATATGTGACTGTAAATAAGGTAGAACGTCCTCTTTTTTACTCTAAACATACTGGATATTTTTGGAGCATTGGTTTGAATACTTTTATGGATACTGGAGATAATAATCGACTTAAAAAGTTTTTTAAAACAAAAAAAGAAGAGTTAGGTAATAGGTACGATGATTTTTATAAAAAACTTTATATTCAACAACTAAAGTTTATACAGAGTAAGGGGTTTAATTCTATTTACACTTGGAGTAATTTAACTTTTTTAGACAATAAGCTTCCATTTGGAGTCCTTTTATTCGACGATGGTGCCTATACTGTTATTACTCCTCTAATCAATTATGAAGGGAAAAGCCCTCCTACTGGTGACGGGAATGAGCCTTGTCCTATAGGTGATCCATATGATGAGGTTTATCAAAAGTCTCTGGATAGTTATGTTAAGAAGGTTGTTTCTCCTTATAAAGAGAACACACAGGTCCTTACGTATTGGCTAGGTGCTGAATTTGGCGTAGGAGATACTGAGCCCACAGACTTTTCTTCATATGTTTACTCAAAAGGGGTGCAAAGACATTTAACAAAATGGCTAAAAGATGAGTATCACGAAATAAAAAAACTGAATGAAGCGTGGGTAAGTTCTTTTGATAGTTTTGAGCAGGCAGCATCTACAAAGTCTTTAACGTCGGTTAAATATCAAAAGGATATAAAAATGTTTTCTGCTAATGTGATTAGAGATTGGTTTAAATTGGTAGTAAAAACTATTCATAAATATGACCCGAATCATCTTGTCTCTAGTCCAAAACTTTCTGTTTGGGATTTTGAATCTCTAGATAAAGCGTTTAGCCTTGGACACTTTGATTCACTTAAGGGGCTTTTTGATCTTGTTTCTGTTGATTGGTATTCTTCTAAACCTGTTCACTCTGAACAGGGATATAAAGATCTTAAGAAATTAAGTTTGCTGCTTAATGTCCCTGTGCTTGTAGCTGAATTTGGAACTCGTCAAAGGATCAATGGCTGGACAAATAGTCCTGGGGCCAAATCAATTGTTAATACACAGAAAGAAAGAGCAGAGAGATATAGGACACAGACGGTAGCGATATTTAATGATCCCACCTTTATAGGTGTCGGTTGGTTTAGATGGCAAGATCATATTAACGAGAAATATCAATTTAATAAAGGCATTATAAAAGTAGAAAATGGTCAGATAGAACCCTATACTGAACTTATGGAAGCGATGGGAAAAGTAAATAAAAAGATAAATGAAGATATATCTTTAGCTAGGTAGTTTTGATTATTTTCGATCTGTAATTGTAGAATTTAATTGGAGAAAAACATTATGCTTTGGTTAAAAACAATTTTGGTTTTTATGATTATTGCATTTGCAGAAGTTCTACATGGTATTTTAAGAACAAAATTACTTGTACCAAAAGTAGGATCATTTAGGTCCTCACAGATAGGTGTTTTTTCCGGTTCCTTAATTATTTTTGTTATTGCTTACTTTTCTATCCGTTGGCTTGCTCCTAAAGATGCTTTGCAAGCACTAACAATAGGAATTGTTTGGTTATTTCTAATGACTTCTTTTGAGATATATCTAGTGCGTGTCGTATTCAAAATGAGATGGGAAAAGTTTTTAGATAGTCTTAATATCTTTAAGGGAGGAATATTAGGTTTAGGAATGATAGTTTTGCTATTGGTACCACTTATCGCCTCTAAGCTAAGAAGTCTTTTTTAGATTTTGGCTAAGTTGAAATTCTTTTTAATTTAACTCACCAATAGAAAAACTCGAACCAAAATATGTTCAAATAAGTATTATTCAATTGCTATTGATGATAAAATTATGAAGAAACTAAAGGATAGGAGAATTCTTATGAAAAGATTTTTATATATTACCTTTTTAATAATTTTTTATGTAAGCAACCTTTATGGTCAATCATCCAATCAAGGCGATAATAAACCTGGAATATTAGGGATATTCGATATTGCTGATGATCTTTCTGACAAAGAAACCAAAAGACCAGATAAAGACGCTATAATAGATGCATTTCAAAAGTGGGGACATGATATTGTGTCACCAGACTTTACCAACATTGACTCAGCAAAGGCGGGGATTGATCTAATAAGAGAAAGCCTCTCACTTCTAGCAAAGAACCATAATACTATAACTGTTGTAATACATGCACATGGGGGGATTAACTATAATGGAGAACAAACGATACAGTTAAACAAGCAGAAAGAAATTACTGTAACAGCTTCAGAATTGATAGATGTTGTAAATTCATATAAGAAATATTATTCTACATTTATGACCTCATGTAGAGGTGAAACATCAATAATGAACATATACAAAAAACTACCGGTAGGTTCACAATTCGTAACCCTATCAGGCTATATGGAGCTTACTAACGATACTCCATTCCAGGATTTTATTAAAAGCCTTAGTCGAAATCCTAGGTTCGATGTTCCGTTAACAGCAGGAAATTTGTTAAAGGCGTACTTGGCATTTAGAGGAGTTGACAGCGATAATAAATTGATGGTAGATAACGATCCATTCTTGGCCATTGGTGGAAAAGGTTATTTGCAATTAAAGACTGTCTTAAAAGACATATATGATAGAAGAGCTAAAAAATCCTTAAAAGTCATAGCTCCAAGGTATGCAATTATAGAGAAATCAGATCCTCTCAATAAAGACTTATCACAATGTTGGACAGTAAAACTTCCTCCTGAGGAGAGAAATTTTTTAAGTGAGACACAAGAACTTAATAATATTATTGATGGCAAAGATGAGCGCTCTTTTTCACAAATAGATAATAACAGGGTAGATAAATCGAACTTACTGGGGCAAATGTTTTGCAAAGACAAACTATGTGATTTAGCTTTGGTAGACAGATGCTTAAAGAATGGGTTTAATCCGAACATGATAATGGAGGAGGGAACTAATAATAGATACCCCTTGCATTACCTTATAGAGAAGAAAGACTACGCTGCGGTCAAGAAATTCATAGAAGCTGGAGCCTCTGGAGTAGCAACTGGTGAACCTTTCCTCATGATGGAAGGTACCGCTCTTGATGCAGCAATTGACCAGGGTGATCTAAAAATGGTCCAAACAATATTAGACGCGGATAAGAAAATAGATCTGCAAAGAAGGATGAGTCAGAATGATATCGGCTATTATACATGCCGTGCTGCTAGAGCAGGAAGTATACCTATACTTGAATATATGAAATCTAAAAAGGCTCCTTTTGGCACAAACTACATGGGACATACTGCATACTCTATTACAGAGAGTGAAGAAGTCAGAAAATGGCTTGTAGACAATAAAATAGATCCTAATCCAGAGACCTTATATGCACTGATCAAACATTGTGCCTCTGATCAGCTCACTAATAAATATAAAATGATGCTTCAAGAAAATAATATTGCTATTGATAATCAAATAGTAGATTCCATGAAGAAAAATCGATTTTGTGATAAATCATATTATAAAAGCAAAACTGACTCTATTCCATCTACAGTTAAAGTGAACCTAGACTCCTTAAAGAAATAAATTTGGTTCTAGGGTGTGATTGGCGTCCCCTGGTAGATGTTTTTCGAACTGCAGTTATAGAGTACGTTGCCTGAACCCACTGATATTATTGAATTCACGCTAAATTGACCAGAGAGAACAAGGACGCCCAGGTAGAAAAACTCGAACCAACTTTTTCTAGTAGTTTTACCCGGAGGAATTATGGTATAAATGGTTATCGTCTTATGTAGCAGTGAAAAGGGGAGGTTTATTATGGGTGTGAAAAGATTTTTCTTACTTTTGTTTGTATCAGTATTTAGCACGGCTACGTTATACTCTCAAACGGTAAAGGCGGGGGTTAATCTTAACGGCAAAAGTGAAACAGAAGGACTTTTTAAAGCTGGTGATGTAACATTTAGAATGGGTTTTATTCCTGGTGGTATTACTTTTCCAACTGATCAAAGGGATGATAAAACTGCGACTGTAAAAGGTTCATATTGGATAGGAGAGACAGCAGTTACTTATCAACTATGGTACACCGTAAGAACGTGGGCAGAAAAAAATGGATACAAATTTTTTGATCTAGATGTAGGTACAATTCCCCCAACTTCGGAAAATAAAAATCATCCAGTACACGGTATCAGCTGGCACGATGCCATCGTGTGGTGTAATGCTGCTACGGAGTGGTACAATGCAACAAAAGGGGAAAACTATGAACCTGTATATTATAAGGACAAAAAATTTACTAAACCTATAAGAACAACCTTCTCTGACGCCAGTTTTCGATCTACTAGGATTAAAATATTGGATCACCCATACGTGAAAGAAAGTGCCAACGGCTTTAGATTATTGACTCGCAAAGAGTGGGAACTTGCGGCAAGGTATATTGGAACAGTCGATCCTGCAACGGTTACCGAAACAGCGCAGACTCCTCTTGCAAAAGAAAGAATAGCAATAAGTATTAACGGGGCTGCTTACTACTATACTCCTGGTTATTATGCAAGTGGTGCTTATGATCGTGCGGACGAATGGCTGCGGCAAGCTAATAAGAAGAATACTCCTGCTACACAAGTAGCAGCCACACAAGCAGTGGCTTGGTATGTTGATAATTCGGGTGGGGATGTTCATGATGTGGCCTTACTGAAACCAAACCAATTACACTTGTATGACATGAACGGTAACGTCTATACATGGTGCGATTCTCCTGATACCGATGCTCCCCAAGATCGCGTAATATCTGGAGGCAGTTTTCACGATCTAATGTATCGCATGAGCATAACTTTCTCAAATTTCAAGGATCCTCAAACTAGAGATAAAACATTTGGAATTCGCTTAGCGAAAAATGATAAATAAAATTTTGGCTTTTAACATTATTTACAACGACAAAATCATTATTCCGGTTTTATTAATCATGGTTCGATACTTCCGTTTGGGGTATTTTATATCAGATTGAAATTATTGATTTAAAAAAAGTTGGCGTCCCCTAGTAGATGAGTTTCGAACCTCTGTTATTGAATACGCGGCCTGAAAAGCATTTAAACAGTGCCTTCTACAGAAGTGCCTGTGAAAAATATGAACGCCTGCGTAGAAAATCTCGAACTGCTAAAGAATTTATTATTTTTACCGATAAGCTATTGAGTATAGGGAGATTTGTATGTTAAAAATTATTTTTATCATATTTGTTTTTTGTGTAATTAATAAATCCTTTGCGCAGGACACTATTGATAAAATTTGTTTTAACGAAAACAATAATCCAAAAAATCCAGAATTTGAATTTGTGCGGGATGTGTTTGCTAACACGGAGCCTAATGGTTACGGGAATCTAACTGTTAAAATAAGAACATTCCTTTTAGACAAACCACGATATTTATTGACAACAGATCTTCCTACTGTAACTGCAAACGAAGCAATTCGATCTACGCTAAAATCCAGAATTAAAGACTATATTAGTAAAAATAAGCTAAACACTTACCAACAAATTTGCTTAATTAAGTGTGTTGTAACAAATTCGCTTGATCATGATAAAGACCTTATTGGACATCTTAGACCGGTACAAGAGTGTTACGTCTCTGGTGA
>JBAXWW010000034.1:0-11438 GCA_037128215.1 bacterium
TTTGGTGTTTATGTTTTAGATAATATAAACAAGTCTATAAAAACGTTTATTGGCAGTACTGTTGTATTAGCTACAGGTGGTGCAGGAAAAGTATATCTTTATACAAGTAATCCAGATGAAGCAACGGGTGATGGTATTGCAATGGCTTACAGAGCAGGTGCAGAAATTGCAAATATGGAATTTTATCAATTTCATCCAACCTGTCTTTATCATCCTGAAGCAAAGAATTTTTTAATAAGTGAGGCTGTAAGGGGTGAAGGAGGTATTCTAAGGCTCAAGAACGGAGAACGTTTTATGAGCAAATACGACCATAGAATGGAACTTGCACCTAGGGATATTGTCACAAGAGCTATAGATAAAGAGATGAAACGTACAGGAGATGATTATGTCTATCTTGATGTTACGTCTCTGGATAAAAATTTTATAAAACAAAGATTCCCAAATATATATGAACGCTGTTTAAATTTTGGTGTTGACATGGCAAGTCAGCCAATACCAGTTGTGCCTGCAGCACACTACTGTTGTGGTGGAATAAGAACAGATATTAATGGCAAAACTAGTCTTGAGGGCCTTTTTGCTGTTGGCGAATGCGCATGTACTGGTTTACATGGGGCGAATAGACTGGCTTCCAACTCACTTTTGGAAGCGATGGTGTTTTCAAAGCTTATAGCTGCAAATATGAAAAATTATGTAAAAAAACCCAAACAAGTTAATAAAGCACCAGAATGGGAATCTTCATGGGCAAGGATTCCAGAGGAAACTATCCTTATCCACAATAACTGGGATGAGATCAGAATGACTATGTGGAATAACGTAGGAATAGTTAGAAGCATGGACAGATTAAAGAATGCTTTAAAGAGGATAGAGATCATCAAGGCAGAAACAGAATCTTATTATTGGAAGTACGAACTTACAAAGGACCTTATTGAACTTAGAAACATAGTAAGTGTTGCAGAGGCTATAGTTGTTTCTGCGATGTCTAGAAAAGAAAGCCGTGGTCTTCACTATATAAACAATTTTCCAAAACAGGATTCTTCTTTACTAAGAGACACAATTTTAAAAAAATAATTAAAAAATAATCTTAAAAGCCTACAAAAAATGTTCAAAATGTGATATAGTAGACCATCCTATTGGAGGTTTTTTAGATGAGGACAGAGCGTTCCTTGATCATTATAAAACCAGATGCGGTTGAACGCGGTTTAGTAGGCCAGATAATAAAGCACTTCGAAAAAACATCCATTCACATAAAAGCAATCAAGATCATGAAGCTCGACAAGAAAAAAGCTGAAGATTTCTATGCTGAACATGAAGGCAAATCTTTCTTTGAAGAATTAGTTTCCTACATTATCTCTGCCCCAATTGTTGCAATGATAATTGAGGGAGAAAACTGTGTTGAAAAAGCACGTAAAATAATTGGGAAAACAAACCCACTAGAGGCTGATGAGGGTACTATAAGAAAGATGTATGCAATCTCAAGAGATAAGAACTCTATCCATGCTAGCGACTCAAGGTACGCTGCACTAAGAGAACTTGGCTGTCTTTTTGACCAGGACGTCGATCAAGTAGCTTAAAATGCTGGAGACTAAATCACACATAGCGCTTTCCATAATGCATATGCCATTATGGCGGAAGGCGAATCTTTTACGTCTATCACAATTGGAGTCTTGTCTTAATGAATTTAATGGATGGCCTTTAGTTGATAAAGTTTATACCCAGTCTATTTCTGAAAATATAAATATTATTATTCCTAAATCAGCTGAATATCCTCTGCTATTAAAAACGATAAACGATTTCCCTGTCGTGTTGTTTTGTAAGGGAGATATTTCCTTACTTTCTTCTTTATGTTTTGCAGCTGTAGGTTCAAGGAACCTTAGCTCCTACGGTAAAGTTATAGTTTCCAGATTTATTCCTAAATTGGTAGAAGCTGGCCTCTGTATAGTAAGCGGACTCGCCAGAGGGGTTGATGCAGAAGTTCATAAAATAACACTAAAATCAAAAGGGAAAACAATTGCTGTATTAGGTAGTGGTATAGATATTGTTACTCCAATGCAAAATAAAAATATTTATGAGCAGATCATAAAAGAGGGTGGCTTAATAATATCTGAATATCCTTTGGGAACAGAAGGAACTAAGTGGACCTTTCCTCAAAGGAATAGAATTATTGCTGGTTTGTCTCAGGGTGTCTTGGTAGTAGAGGCCGGAGAAAAAAGCGGCAGTCTTATTACTGCTAGCCTTGCCAGTGGTTATGGCCGTGATGTCTTTGCTGTTCCAGGACCAATAAATTCCAATATGTCTGTCGGTGTAAATAACCTTATGAAAAGAGGGGCAATAATAGCTACTGGGCCAGAGGACATTCTTGAGCAATATGGTCTTCTAATAAAAAATAGAACAAAAGAAAAACCTAAATTATCTGATAATGCTCAATGCGTGCTTGGTAGGATTTTGTCGCAAGGCGTTGATTTGAATGAGCTATTGCTCAGCAGCGGCATTCCTATGGCAGGTTTGCTTAAAGGTCTTGATGAACTAGAACATGCTGGTTATATTGGTAAAGATAATTTTGGTATTTACTATTTGAATTAATTTCTGTAACTTCCACACAGCAAAAAACGAGTTGGGGGATGCAACGTGCCAGTAAAAGCTAAAACAGTGTCCAAGTCTGCTCCTAAAGCCAAGGTTGCTACAAAACCTAAAGCTAAAGCAAGCGCTAAGTCTGCTAAAACAACAGTCAAAGCCACTAAAGCCACAGAAAAATATGAAACAAAATCATATTCAAGAGCAAAAGCACTTGTAGTAGTTGAGTCTCCTGCTAAGGCAAAGACCATAAAAAAATATTTAGGTAATGACTATATAGTAAAAGCATCTGTTGGTCATGTTATGGACTTACCAGTAGATAAACTTGGTGTTGATGTAAAAAATAAATTTGAACCAACGTATGTAATCATGAAAGGTAAGAAAGCTGTTCTTGAAGAAATAGCAAAAGCAGCATTAGTTGTTGATGAAATATTCCTAGCTCCTGACCCTGATAGAGAAGGAGAGGCTATTGCCAGACATATTGCCGGTTATATCTCTGAAAAACTAAAAAAAGATAAAAAGCCGATTCATAGAATAATGGTACACGAAATAACTTCAAAGGGTGTTAAAGACGCTATTTCTCATCCTCTTGATATAGATATGAACAAGTTTAATTCTCAGCAGGCCAGAAGAGTACTCGACAGGCTTGTTGGTTATAAGATAAGTCCGATACTTTGGAAAAAAGTAAGACGTGGTCTCTCTGCTGGAAGAGTTCAGTCTGTTGCAGTTAGAATAATAGTAGAAAGAGAAGCCGAAATTACAAGCTTTATACCAGTAGAGTATTGGGTTCTAGAGGCTGATTTTCTTGTAAAAGAGAACAAGATAAGAACTAAACTTTTTAAGATAGATGACAAAAAAGCAGAGATAGCAAAAGGTGAGGATGCAGAAAATATAGTTAATGCGGTAAAGGCTGGTACAGCTAGTATTGCAAACATCGAGAAGAAAGAGCGTAGGCGTAATCCTCAGCCACCATTTATAACAAGTAAATTGCAGCAGGATGCTTCCAGAAAATTAAAATTCACACCTAAAAGAGCTATGGCAATAGCACAGTCTTTGTATGAAGGTGTTGAACTTGGTAAGGAAGGAGCTGTAGGTCTTATAACCTATATGAGAACTGACTCTGTAAGAATCAGTGATGAAGCACAAAAATGGGCGATGGATTACGTAAGACAAACTTATGGTGATGAATATCTACCTACAACACCTAATTTTTATAAAACAAAAAAGAGTGCACAGGATGCGCACGAAGCCATTAGACCTACAGGAATTGAACATTCGCCTGATAAGGTGAAACAATATCTTTCTGCAGAACAATACAAATTATATTCACTTATATGGAATAGATTTATTGCCAGCCAGATGTCCCAGTCTGTATATGATCAAACAGCTATAGATTTTTCTGTAAAGAACAATGGACATGATTATACTTTCAGAGCAAATGGAAGCATCTTAAAGTTTGCAGGTTATGAAAAAGTTTATATAGATTTTAGGGACGATAGCGATGAAGATGATCAATCTAAAAATCTTCCAGATTGTGATGTTTCAGATAAAGCAAAACTAGAAGAGATAGGTTCTGAACAAAAATTTACGCAGCCACCAGCAAGATATAACGATGCTACATTAATAAAAGAGTTGGAAGAAAAAGGAATAGGAAGACCTTCCACTTATGCTTCTATTATTTCTACTATTCAGGATAGAGGATATGTAGAAAAAGAGCCTGCTGGTCAATTAAAACCTACAGAGCTTGGCATAGTAGTTACAGAACTTTTGGTAACCTCTTTTGCAGAAATATTGAATATAGATTTTACAGCAGAGATGGAAGATGAGCTGGATAAGATAGAAGAAGGCGAGATGAATTGGGTAAAAGTCCTTGAAGGCTTTTATACTGGTTTTGAGAAGAGTTTAAAAAGTGCAGATGCAAATATGCGTGATGTTAAAAAAGAAGAGACACCTACAGATGTTAATTGTCCTGAATGCGGACAAAAAATGATAATTAAATGGGGCAGAAGAGGACAATTTCTTGCATGTCCAAATTATCCAACTTGTAAAACAACTATGAATTTCAAGAAAGAAGAAAATGGCGCAATTCAGGCAGAAGAAAAAGAAACTACTACAGAGAAGTGTCCGATATGTTCAAGTGATATGCTCGTAAAACAAGGACGTTTCGGAAAATTTATGGCTTGTGTTAAATATCCTGAATGTAAGGGAACTAAATCTTTTTCAACTGGTATTACATGTCCTGAATGTGGCAAGGGAGAAATAGCAGAAAGGAAAACAAGAAAAGGAAAGCCATTTTATAGCTGTTCCTGTTATCCAACTTGTAAGTTCGCTATATGGAACAAGCCTGTGGCAAAGACATGTCCTCAGTGTGGATTTAAATTAATGGAAGAGAAAAAAGATTCCTATAACTGTGCCAATAAAGAGTGTGATTATAAAGAGGATAAGGAAAATAAATAGTTTTGTAGATATACATAACGATACTGTCCTGAAACTTTTTCTTTATAAATATTCACTTCAGGATGGACACAAAAATCTTGATATAGACCGGGCTAAAGTTCTAGAAGCTAACAGATCTTTAAATCTTATTTCTGGTAACTCACAAAGCGATAATAATTCACAAGTGGCTGCCCTGTTTTTTGCCGCTTGTACATTTCCTGTAAGCGAACAAGAGGCATCTTTTGGTCTATTTAGACAAATGATGCTTTGTCTAAATTCAGAAATAAAAAATAATAATGATATTTTTGAATTGGCTTATTCTTATAAAGATTATGAAAGGATAAGGGCAAAAGGTAAAACTTCTGTGTTCACAGCTATAGAGGGTGCGTATTGCATAACAGAACCAAAACACATAGAGGAGGTTTATGACTTTGGTGTAAGATTAATAACCTTAACACACAATAGCTCTACTAATTGGGCTGGTAGTTGTGTTTCTTTCGACGGGCTTAGTACATTGGGTGTTGAAATGGTCAAGTTGATGAATGCAAGAGGCATAATAATAGATCTTGCCCACACCTCTGATCAAACAATTTATGATGTTGCAAAGATAACAAAAAAGCCGATCGTTTTTAGTCATGGTGGTGTAAGGGCTATAAGTAAATCAATTCGTTCTCTAGATGATGATGTTATTAAGGCTGTGGCAGATACAGGTGGAATTATAGGGGTGACTTTTTATCCTGCTCAGTTAGTTGAACTCAAGGGTAATAACAAAGAAACATTCTCAGTATTTATAGAAAAAAGGGACAAAATCTTCGACGATAAAACCCTTTCTCCTTTTGATAAATTAAAACTCTATAATGATCTTAGCTTTTTTGAGTTTCCTGTACCTGATGCTATTCCTGGACTTGAAGCTATTTTTAGTAATATTGATTATATAATCAATTTAGTTGGAGAGGACCATGTGGCTATAGGGTCAGATCTGGATGGAATAAGATATTCCTGCAAAGGACTGGAGAACATATCAAAAGTTGGCAAGCTTATTGAGATTATGCAAGCTAGTGGATATTCAGAAGCAAGGATCAATAAAGTAATGGGGAACAATGCTCTACGGATACTATCAGAGGTCTTAGGCTAGAGGGTGGACTAATCCTGGCTTGACACAGGTCCCACTAGTTGAGTATAAGACTAAGTGTTTGGAGGGATTTATGGCTAGCGCGAAAGGTTTAATCAATTCCACAGTTGACCTATTTAAGAGATCCTCTTTGATAGGAAAACTAATGATAAAAAAATCCATGATGGAAAGAAATAGAAAACAAAGATTTCAAAATCTTGGAGAGCTAACCTATGCTCTTTACAAAACAAACGTTATGAATGATCCGGCGCTTAAGGGTCTTATAGAAGATATAGATATTATAAATAAAGAAATAAGAAAAACATCAGGTAAGCTTGGAGATTTTGTCTACGTCGATAAAAACAATTCTGATAAGAATAACGCTTCTAGTACTCACAACTGAGACTCCTTTACTTTTAAAATCTTAATTTAATTCTTTAGAGCATTTCGGCAATTGCGCAGAAGGTTTAATGAAGGCCTTATAGTCTTAGTAAATTATTAGATTATAAGGACTGAATAAACCGACTTGGTGCTGGCTCTAAATAATTAAATTAAGATTTTTGAGAGTAAAGTAATATTATTTAAACTAGAACTAGATCCAGCCATCTAGTTCGTATCTATTCAGCTTGTTATACAGCGTCTTTAATGTTACGCCAAGCGCTGTTGATGTCTTGCTCTTGTTACCATTAAAGTACTGTAGAGTGTTAAGTATATGTTCCCTTTCTATATCTGCTAGTTTTTGAGGGAATGTGTTATTTGTAGAGACTGCACTCTTTGCCATTTTCTGTATTTCTACTGGTATATCGTCTAAAGTTATAGTGCTTCTTTTACCACCTGTTTCTCTTGGCATCATAACCTTTATTCTTTCCATTACGTTGAACAACTCTCTTACATTACCTGGCCAAGGATAAAGAGTAAGTATCTCTATAGCCTCTGCTGTAACATCTTTTATGCTGGTACCCATGAATGTCTTTATAAGAACAGGAATGTCTTCTTTTCTTTTTCTTAGAGGAGGAATTCTTAGTACTATGGTATTTAGTCTATAAAAAAGATCCTCTCTTAGAGAATTATTTCTTATTTCATTTTCCAGCTTTTTATTTGTAGAAGAAATTATTCGTACATCTGATTTTTTTACATTTACATCACCGACTCTGTTATATTCTCCGCTCTGAGCAAATCTTAGTAGTTTAGCCTGCATATTTGGTGACAATGCTGTTATTTCATCAAGGTAAATAGTTCCGTTATTGGCTTTTTCTACAAAACCTAATTTATCGCTAATAGCACTGGTAAAACTACCTTTGATATGACCAAACAGATCACTATCAAAAAGATCTTCACCTAGTGATGCACAATTTATAACGACGAATGGATTCCCTGAACGATTACTTTTGGAGTGTATTTCTCTTGCGATTAATTCTTTTCCTGTACCGCTCTCTCCAGTTATTATTACATTTATATTACTTTTAGCCACACGCTCTATGATGTCCATGATGCTTCTCATTTCTTCACTTTCGCTAACTATAGCCAAGAGTTTTTCATTATCCATTATACGTCCCCCTCTTTAACTCTTTTTTTCTTTAATTTTAAGAATATTTATACAGAGGGATTTCGTAAAAATCAAGACATTATTTTATAAGGAAATCTTTTAATAATGCCTATAATACTAATTAAAAAGATAGAAAGGTAGTTTATCCACAGCGGTATACCTGTTGTGGTCATAAAGAAGCCAAAAATAGAAGTAGCAATTATTCCCACCAATATATATGGGGCCTGGTGTAGAACGTGTTTTATCGGAGATGTTTTATATGTATTTGAAACAATTATGGATGTTGGAGAAAAAGGACTCATCATTTCTCCTGCCAATCCTCCTTCTAAAATGCCAGCAACTGCCATAATTATACCTGTAAAACCTCCGAGCAAACCACCAACCGGTATAAGTACTGGTGTAATGAACATGAAAGTTACCATGCTGTTGCCCATAAGCAACGTAGTAATGGTAGATATTAGGAAAGCAAAGAGAGGAAATAATGCATTAGATCCATTTAATTTAAATATACTAACTATGTAATATACAGTTCCAAGATCGGAAAGAATGTTTACCATAGCAAATGACAGAATCAGTAATGTTATGTTTTTTATATTGTTCTTTATAGAGAGCAGTATCAGCTTTCCCAATTCTTTCCAGCTAAGAATATAAGTTTTTATCACAACAAATATTGTTAAGATCAAGGCGCCGGTCGTTCCTAGCAGTAATGATGTATTGATATCATTAAAGCGTAAGCTAGCTAAAAATAATAATATAGGGCAAATAAACACAATAAGTAGAGGTAGCCATTTGTTCGTCTTTACGTTGTCTTGTTGTTCATTTTTAGGCTCTAAGTTAAGGTTTTTATGTTTGAATATTAGTGTCCCAATTATGATTGCTATTAAGGACAAAGAAAAAAACCTAAAAGGCAGTATATAAAGGAAAAGTTTTATTCCTCTAACGTCTATGTTAATCATTAGTAGTTGTCTGCTTATAATGTCCATAACAGATATTATATAGGGTGTAAAAATCAAGGACGGTAATATCAGGCTTAAAGATTGTGATATGAAAGAAGAGACATGTCTTTTTTCTTTTTTGAATTTGAGGGTGTTTAAGAACCATGCACCCATACTAGAAAACAAATAGGGGTGAACAGACAGAAATGGTACTGTTACAAGTTTAACTAAATTAGAGCCTGATTCTTTTGTGCTGTTTACGTAAGCTGATCTCCACAGTAATGATATTGTTATCTGTATTACGATTAGCGAAAGTAGTATTTTTAAATTTGATAGATTATCCCCCATAAAACCTGCAGGTATGTAATTAGCTATTAGTTGCTGTAGACCAATAATAGGAGAATTTGCATTGTTTAATGTACTGCCGACCCATACAGCAAAAAAGAGGCTCAAGATAGGCCGCATTGTAAATATAAGTAAAACAAGCCCAAAAATAGCAGGCAAAAGACTTTTTGCTCTTATTGGTTCACCAGCGATATTCCAAGTGCCTATCTGCTCTCTAGTATTTTTTTCTAGTAGGCTGAAACGGATATTGTACTTACCATCAAAGTCTGCAAATTTTGTCTGAAGTATGTAAATGTTCCTCATTTTTGGGGCATTTTTTACATTTAACATATCTATTTGATGACTGAACTGCTCTTTATACTTTATCCACTTTACATCATCTGAAGCATTTGTGATTGCTTCATATGTTAGATGGTCTCCCTTATTTATTATGTTTTCGGTTTTCTTTGCAAATTCGTACCAGATCTTGTTTGCGGTCTTTTCTTGAAGATATTCATTGTCGTTATCATAGAACAAAATGAGTATAAAAAACAAAGCTAACAGCGACCCTATAATCAATCTTGACTTTTTCATTGCTAAAATTTTGTACTATGAAAAGGGCTATTTGACCATAAGAAGATATTCAAAAATTTGACATATGGAACAATACCCGTTAGACTTTTATTATACAGAACGTTGGAAAAGATAATTTTCTGACACAAGGGGGGAACATATGTCACTAGCTAGAGTTTTGGTGGTGGATGATGAACCAACCTATAGAGCGTCTATATCTAGATGTCTCACCAATAACAATTATCAGGTAACTGCAGCAGACAGTGCAGAAAAGGCGATAGAGTATTTGACAGAAAGTCGTTTTGATCTTGTCATAACCGACTTAAAAATGTCAGGTATGAGTGGATTAGACTTACTTGCTAAGATGCAAGAGATAGCTCCTAATACAGCAGCCATAATGATGACGGCGTATGCAGCAATAGATACTGCTGTTGAAGCGACAAAGAGAGGCGCTTTTCATTACTTAGTAAAACCATTCAATATAGAGGATGTTTTACAACTTTCTCACAAAGCGATAGAGCATAAAAAATTGAAAGAAGAAAATACATATTTAAAAAGACAGATGAATAGAACGGGAAATCTCTCTAACATAATAGCAAAGAGTAGCGCAATGAGAGATCTTGTGAAGGCTGTAGAAAAAGCTGGAACGACGGATTCGAATATATTGATAAGAGGAGAAGTTGGCACTGGAAAAGAATTTATTGCTAAATCTATACACTATACAAGTCTTAGATCTAAAAAAATGTTGGTTAGCGTAGATTGTAGTTCTACAAATACAGATGCTCTTGAACTTGAACTTTTTGGATATGTAAAAGGAGCGTTTGCTGGAGCTGTTTCGTCAAAGTCTGGGAAGTTAGAACTTGCAGAGGGTGGGACACTTTTCTTAAATGATGTCTCTGATTTGTCCATGGCTACACAAAATAAACTATTCAAAGTAATAGAGGACAAAAAATTCTTTCCTGTAGGATCTAGCAAGTCTGTCGACATAGATGTTAGAGTAATAACTGCTACAAAAAAAGATATAGACCAAATGGTCAAAGATAAAAGTTTTAGAGAAGACCTATTTTATAAATTAAGTGTTATTCCAATAACAGTCCCTCCACTAAGAGAAAGACGAGAAGATATTCCTGGTCTTGTTAATCATTATGTGAACTATTATAGTTCAAGGAATGGAAAGCAATCTATTGAGCTTAGTGAAGACATAATGAAAACTTTTAATAATTATTTTTGGCCATCAAATGTAAGGGAACTTCAGAATCTTTTGGAAAGGCTTGTTGTATTAAATGATGGTAAGGTAGAACTTTCTAGTCTTCCATCAAAATATACAGAACTCACAGAAGAACGACCGCAGACAAGTGTGAACATGTTGAACTTTGTTTCTACACCTAAAATAATAATGCCAGAAAATGGTATAAATCTTAATGATGTGGTTCGTGATTTTGAAGAGGACCTAATAATGCAGGCTCTTAATAGAACCAATTGGAACAAAAATAGGGCTGCAAAATTGCTGAAACTAAACAGGACAACACTTGTTGAAAAGTTAAGGAAGAAAGGCCTTATAAACTCTAGGGAGAATTGACACTTAGTTAGTAATCAATTGCCAAAAATACTTACTGTGTCTAATATTGAATTGTTATGAATATGCTTTGGAATAAAAAAAATGAGAATGATGTAATCCCAGATTCTGTAAAAAGAGTTTCTGATAGACCTTATAGAAAAGTCTGGGCGGTAGGTGGTGGAAAAGGTGGAGTAGGTAAGAGCCTTATTGCTGCTAATCTTGGTATAATGTTAGCAAGAGAAAGTGAAAAAGTTGTCTTAGTTGATCTGGACCTTGGAGGAGCAAACCTTCATACTTGTCTGGGTGTTGATTTACCTAAATATACTTTAAGCGATTTTATACAAAGGCATGTTGATTCTTTGGAGCAATTGATAGTTCCTACAG
>JBAXWW010000035.1:0-11379 GCA_037128215.1 bacterium
CACAATCTCTATTTATCTCCAATATAGAATATCGATTTCCTATCATTACGTTAGACTATGGACATAATCTTTTCCCTCTATTCATAAAGAAGATACATGGAGCCTTAACATCAGATAATGGTTTTATGGGAAAGAATTTTAAACATGATTTCCACTCATTTGGATTTGAGCTTAGAACAGACGCACAGATACTATATTATATACCTGTAACACTAAGGCTTGGACTATATAAGGCTACAAACTACTCAAGAGGACAGTTCTTTATCGGCGTTAGTACAATCTTCTAAAAAACCAGACAATCCGTTCTTCTTTTTAGGCATTCTATGTCTGCATAGTTTTTGAATATTCTCCTTATATCCATAATTAATGGATAGAAATAACAGGAGGATTATTAAAATGAATGGAATGAACAGAGTTGTTTTAATGGGACATCTTGGTGGAGAACCAAGAGCAGGAGCTACGCCTAGTGGTAGAAGAGTAACATCTTTCAATATTGCCACAAATGAATTTATCAGGTCATCTGAGGGAGAAAAAACAAAAAGAACAGATTGGCACAAGATAACTACTTGGGGAAAAACTGCAGAAGCTTGTGAGAAAATGTTGAGAAAAGGATCTTTTGTATTAGTTGAAGGAAAAATAAGAAACATAGTTAATAGGGAAGGTGTTGGACCTAGCTACGAAGTTTTTGCCACTGACGTATCCTTCATATCAAACTATGGAAATGACCAGTCGAAACAGGAGAACTTGCAATATAAAACAGGACCAGATTCAGAACAAGAATTGGAGCTGGAACAAGATCAAAAAGAAGAAGATGATGATGAAGACGATGATTAATAACTAACAAAAAAAAGAGGAGAAAAGCAAAACTTTTCTCCTCTTAATAATTTTAATACAAGAAAGGACTCTACCTTCTATTAAGGCTATGAACTTCATTAAATTTTGCTATAACGTCAATAAGAGACTTATATTCCTTTAATCCAAAATTACCATTTGTCTTTAGGTCTGTACCAAGTTCAGGTTTAACAAGAAAAATCTTTTCTAGTATAGATACCACTGCAAGCAATTCTGGGCTTTTAGAATAGTGTGATATGTAATCAATAACACCTTTATTAGATATCAGAGATAACGCTTCCCCAGAAAGCTTACCATCATTAAGTACTGCATCACTATACAAGTGATGAAACAAGAGGTTAACGAGTTCAGCTCCAGACTTATTACCATCTTTAATATACTTAAAGATACGGCTCTTAGCATCTGAAGTGTCAAGAGCAATCTCCGTCTCTACTATTATATGCTCAAGTTTATTAAACTCTTTTTCTAATCCACTAACAACACCTTTCTGTTCCGTAGTCATAACTATATTCTTATCAAAAGCTAGCTGTTCAATAATTACTGATATTCTTGACACGTCTGTATAATCCTTGGCTATAGTAATTAGATAACTTAAAAGCCCTCTATCAAGAAGAAGCTCTAGTTCCTTGTCGTCTATAGGTTTTAGTGCTGAAAAATGTTCTAAATTCTTACTCGCTGATCCTTTTGACCACGGCTGAGTATAAGTAAAAGTCTGTATAATTTTACCTTTTGAATTAAAATCTACAGATTTCGCACCAGGAAAATTCACAGAGCTCGAAAGGTATGGCTGACCATTATTCGTATTTATTTTATACTGCTCTTTTAATAATGGTTTACCTGTGTTTTTGTCATAGGTAAAGACAGACTCTGGCTTACCAAGTAATGGGAAGAATTTTGTAATTTTTATTTTTTTATTATTGCTGTAAATAACTTCGTATACAACATTACGATCTTTATCAAAGATAGTGGATTTTCCATCTAAAGCACCTTCAACATATAAAGTTTCACTTATAACAGATTGAGCGTCATTGTACTTAATTACCAATCCATCTGGTAATCCATTCTTATAATTAGCTATTCTTAAGATTTTCCCATTTGGATAGAATTCTGTTTCAACGTTATAAACATTGCCATCGCCATCATACGTAATAGCTGACGTACTCTTTGGCATAAAACCATTTTCGTAAAAATTATTAACTCCAATTATGCTACCATCTCTTCCACGAACAACAATGTTTTTTAGTGAACCACTCTCGTAGTATGACTTTTCTGGCGTCTCTAGATTTAAAGAGTTGTATAAATTAAGATGATTTATAAGAGATGTCTCTGCCTCTAGAACTCTGGATACCAAAAGGTTATCTGTTTCACTACTTAAACTAAACTCCAGTGCTTCCAGTATTCGATCAAGTATTATTATATTATTGTTTCTATCAACATCGTCTGGCAAAGATATAACATAAGGAATAAAAATAGTTTTTAATACTGTTTTACCAGTAGCAGGTTCTATCTCATCTAATAAAAAATGAACATCTTTGCTTGTAAAGGCCTCACCGTTATTTACTTTATCTGTATAGTATCCTATGTGATCAACACCTTCTGTTATCTGAGCAAAAGCGCTTAAACTAATTAAACTAACGAAAAAAACTATCAAAAATTTCATGAGAATTTTCTCCTAAATAGAATTATGCACTCGGGATTATATGCAAAAACCCAGCCACTATGCAAGGCTTTAACATCATTGACTTTTTTAGATAAAAGCACTTGTATTGTCTGTTAAATAAAAAGACAAAAGTACTGTAATTACACAGTTATCTCAGCCTTTAGAGACCTTATCCCTAATCTTTGCCAATACAGCAAAAGGAGAGTTTGGATCAACTTTGATAGGCCTTGGCTCTTGTCTTGCTTGTTGAGGACGAGCCTGCTGATTACGATCATTATAAGGTCTATTTTGCTGACCTCTATTTTGTTGGTTTCTATTATCCTGAGTATTACAACCCTGAGTTGAGCTTTGATTTGAATTTTGTCTTGTGTTTTCCCTTGGCACAAACTTTTTCTCATCAGGTTTTCTTTCTTGTAACTTAGCCTGTTTTATAGAGAGTGATATCTGTTTTTTTTCTACATCCAAACCTATAACTTTGGCTTTAACTTCTTCACCAAGAGACAGAATTTGTCTAGGATCATTAATAAAACCATGGTCGGTGAGTTCTGAAATATGAACCAGACCATCATCATGAACACCTATATTAACGAACACACCAAAATTAGTTATGTTAGTAACAACACCATTTACAATCAAACCGAGCTTAAGATCTTGTATCGACCTAAGCCCTTCATGAAATTCTATTTTCTTAAAAGTAGTTCGAGGGTCTCTACCTGGCTTTTTAAGTTCTTCTATAACATCCTTTATTGTATACTCGCCAAACTCCTTAACAACTTCCTGATCACTGAATAATTTAGTTATTTCTTCCTTGTTACCAAGTATTTTAGAGACATCAGTTCCAGCTTTTTTGCACACATTCTCTATCAATTGATACCTTTCTGGGTGGACGCCTGTGTTATCCAGAGGATTCTCGCCACTTCTTATCTTTAAGAAACCTGCGCATTGCTCAAATATCTTATCACCCAGCTTCTGAACCTTAGTTAGCTCTGCCCTGCTCTTAAAAAGACCATTAGCATTTCTATGTTCAACTATCGCCTTGGATATTGTTTTTCCTATTCCAGAAACATATGCAAGAAGATGAGGACTTGCTGTATTAAGATCAACACCGACATAGTTAACACAATCCTCTACTACAGCTTCTAAGCTTTCTTTCAGGTTTTTTTGTTCTACATCATGTTGATACTGTCCAACACCTATTGATTTAGGATCTATCTTAACAAGTTCTGCCAATGGATCCTGAAGTCTTCTAGAGATACTAACAGCACCCCTATATGTTATATCAAGATTAGGTAATTCTTCTCTGGCTGTTTCTGAGGCACTATAAACTGAGGCTCCTGACTCATTTACAACAACACATATTATTTTATCTTCTAAAGAGTGTTTCTTTAAGACATCAATTGCAAATTTTTCTGTTTCTCTTGATGCTGTTCCATTACCTATAGCTATGGCTTCAACATTATGTTTTGCAAACAAAGCTAGTAATATTTTTTCTGATTCCTCTATTTTGTTGTGTGGTTCTGTCGCATATATTGTCAAATACTCAAGGACTTCTCCTCCTTTACCAGTAACAGATAACTTACATCCTGTTCTAAAACCAGGGTCCATGCCAAGTATGACTTTCTCACCTAAAGGAGACTGCAGTAAAAGGTCTTTAACATTTTTAGAGAAAACACTTATTGCTGCTTCATCTGAGTGTTGTTTTAGTTCATTAAAAATATCTAATTCTATTGATGAAGAAAGATAATCTTTATATGCACCCTCTATCGCCTTAAGCAACAATGGATAAAAAATACATTTTGGATTCTTTATATAGGTATCGTGTATTATCTGCAGACATGCTGGCATGTCTGCTTCTATACCTATACTTAAAGCTTTCTCATTAAAACCACGCTGTATCGCAAGAACTCTATGAGAGTTTTTTGGGTTTATTAAATTCTTTATTTTTTCTTTATAATTAAAATAGGTATCAAACTTGGAATTTTCTTCCTTGAACCTTGGCGCTTTCTTTGAATAGATAAAGCCATTCTCAAAAGTGAAATCTCTGAGTTTTTTCTTAAGATCAACATCATGCGCAATTATCTCTGTTACAATATTTACAGCATGTTCTACAACGACAACAGGATCCACAAGATTCTTAAGTGGATCAAGATAGCCTCTTGCAAACCTTAGATAATCACCCTCTTCTATTCTTTGTTTAAGTATAGACTCTGCAAAGGGTTCTATCCCAAGTTCTCTGGCTATATCCGCTTTTGTTTTTTTCTTTTTCTTGTATGGAGCATAAATATCTTCTAATACAAGTTTCTCAAAAGTAGAAAGGATTCTAGCTTTAAGCTCAGGAGTAAGTTTTTTCTGCTCTTCTATCGCTTTAATTATAGTTTGCTGTCTATCTAGTATTTCTAATATTCTATCTCTTTCACTAAGGACAAGTCTGATATCAACTTCATCAAGCCCTCCAGTTTGTTCTTTACGATACCTTGCTATAAAAGCGACTGTCCCTCCCTGAGAAGATAAATTAAGAACAGAGTCTACTTTTCCAAAAGGTATTTTTACACCGTTGGCTATACGTTCAACAAGAGGATGAAAAGCTGGATTATTCATTTTTTTATTTACCCATTAAGAACAATATTATTGATTTTTGTACATGTAGTCTGTTTTCTGCTTCATCAAATATAACAGAATTAGGACCGTCTATTACGTCAGCAGTAACTTCTTCTCCTCTGTGAGCTGGCAGACAATGCATAAAGAAAGCATCTTTTTTTGCTAGAGAAAAAAGTTCCTTGTTAACCTGATATGGCCTTAATACTTTTTCTTTTGCATTAAAATCAGATTCCTGCCCCATCGAAGCCCAAACATCCGTATAAACTACATCGGCATTCTTGCATGCTTCTCTTGGGTCTTCTATAACATTAACGCTGCCACCTGATTTTGTAGCAAGTTCCTTTGCATCTTTGACAACATTAGCATCAGGGCTCATCCCCTTTGGAGAACAGATTACAACGTTAGAACCCAATATCGCGCCTGTTAACATAAGTGAGTGAGCCATATTATTGCCATCACCTAAATAGACAAAATTAAGTCCTTCTAGCTTTTTTCCTTTTTCATATGCAGTGTAATAGTCTGTAAGAGCCTGACATGGATGCAGCAGGTCTGTAAGTCCATTTATTATTGGAATATTTCCATGTTTTGCAAGGTCTTCAACTTTTGAATGTTCAAAAGTTCTAGCCATTATTATGTCCAGATATCTGGAAAGGACTCTTGCTGTATCCTCTATGTTTTCGCCTCTACCAAGTTGTATATCTTTTGAAGAAAGAAAAAGAGCTGTACCGCCTAGCTGATACATTCCCACTTCAAAAGAGACCCTTGTTCTAGTTGAAGATTTCTCAAAAATCATTCCTAGTGTCTTACCTGCTAAATATGGAATGAACTTTCCACTTTTTACTTCTGCCTTTACTTTTTTAGCTCTGTCAAAAATAGAAAGTATTTCTTGTTTTGTAAAATCCTTGTCTGTAACAAGGCTTCTTAGCTTGGTCATTGAGTGATCCTCCCTTTCTTTATTTTCTTTATTTTTTTAGTTTTCTTTATTTTTTTATCTTTTATCTTTTTTGCCTTACTGATGATTTGATCATCTGTATTTTGCTCCAACACAGGCTGTTGTTTGCTTTCTACAACAGAATCATTTAGTACTTGCTCTAAACGTTCTGGACTTGGTATTACGTCTATATCTTGCGCAAAAAGACCAGAGAGAACAAATAGTAAAACTTGAATTATCATCTTACTTTTCTCCTTCTATCTTGCAGGCTAAAAATACAACCGCAGTAGTTTTGGATATAGAGACCATATTCTTTTGAAAGCTCAACGCTTTTTTTATGTCCTTCATCTTTCTTAAAATTCATTTCTTTAAACTCTATCCCATATTCCCTAGAAAGCTCCTTTCCCACCTCAAAGACCATATCTGAATCTTTGTAAGTTGTGGTAGTCAGAGTGCTCGTAATATATTTGATGTTTTTGTTTTTTGCAAACTCAAAGGCCTTTTCTAGCCTAAACTTAAAGCATTTTTTGCAACGTAGACCTCTTTCTGGTTCATTTTCAAGACCTTTTATATATTCCAGCCATTTTTCAGGCTCGTAGGTGTCAATTATTGGCTCTTTCCCTGTTATAGAGCAAAGATCCTTAAAAGTCTTAAGACGTTTGTTGTATTCATCAAGAGGTTCTATATTAGAGTTAGAGAAAAAAGGAACAACATTATAATCATCCAGCTCCTGAAAAGGATATGTAGAACATGGTGCGCAACAACAATGTAGAAGTATTTTTTCCATATTAAATGCCCAGAGGAACTTATATTATAATGAATAAGACTGGGTCAATAAGACTTTAGGTTCTTTTGACAAAAAATGTCACTACTGTTAGAATAGCGACAAGCTTATGGGGGACCTAAATACACTTAAAAATATCCTGCTTTTTGCTGTCAGGAATGACTGTACAGATGTACGTTTATCTATTGGTAAATTACCACTAATTGTAACTGGCAACGGTGTAAACAAACACATAAACGGTATATTACCTATTGATAAAGTATTAATGGAACAGATCAGTAGTCTGTATCTTGAGCAAAAGGAAAGAGCCATAGTCACTGTTGGTAGTAAGGACTTTTTGGTATCAAAAATATCTGATGATATAAGCTTTAGGCATTTGCCCTTTGTACAAGCAATAGAAGCAACAGAAGAAGACCTATGCTCAGTCTCTTATAATAAAAGAGGCATAATACTCGTTTCATCTAAAAGTCAGGAACAAAGATTTTACAGAACATACGCTATTGCTGGATATATTTTAAACACCAGAAAAACAACTATGGTTGTAGTAGAAACAGATAAGAGATACAGTTTAAGAGAAGGATCCTCGAGTATAACCAGCATTTACGATCCAAATACAGAGCTGGATATCCTTTTGCGAATATCAGATCAAATAAAAAGTGATGCTATTCTTATTCCTGACTGCAGTAATGAAAATTATTTAAGTTCTATAGAGGAGATCGCAAACAACAAACTGGTAATTCTTGGCACTACACCTCAAATAGCAAAAGAAATAGATCCTTCGAATGTTCTACACCTATCTTCTGTATCAGAACACGGATTGGTCTCTAAAAGAATAACAACTGAGCTAAAAATTGATTCCAGTGTTATCATAAAAAACTTAAGGGGATATAAACATGCCTGATTTTTATTATGAAGGTGTTTCAAGGGAAGGAGAAAAAATAAAGGGACAGATCTTTGCAGACAATGAGGTAGATCTTAGGATAAAACTAAGATCACAAAAGATAAGACCTGTAAAAATCAAAGAGCAGTTGTATGCAAAAAAACAAGTTATAACATTACCTGCAAAAACGGATCAGATCTTTAGTGATGAGGAAAGATTATTTTTTGTAAAAGAACTGTTGGTAATGTTTAAAGCAGGGTTAACTATCACTCAATCTCTTGATGTTCTTACCTCAGAAGGATCTACACAAACAATGAGGGACCTTGCCTCTACCTTAAAGAATTATATGGAAAGCGGCATGACCTTTTCTCAGGCTCTATCCAGATTCCCTAAGTATTTTGATAATCTATTTTTAAACCTAACAGCTTCAGGAGAACTAAGAGGGAACCTGGAATATATCCTTGGTGAATGGCTTGAATATTTTAAAAAAGAACAAGAAGTAAAAAGAGTAGTAAAGAAAACTATCTTATATCCGTTAGCTATCATTTCTATAATACTTGCAGCATTTGCCATAATAGTTGTAGGGATAGCCCCTGTTTTTGTATACATATACAGAACATATAACCAACAAATGCCGCTAACACTATTAACAATAGCGACCCTAGGTGGAATAATAAGGGAAAACCTTATTTTCCTAACATTATTGTTAGCAGGAAGCGCACTTGGGATATTTTTTCTTCTAAAGAATAAATTAGCGAAACTAAGCATCGATGGTCTGTTATTAAGAACTCCTTGGTTATCATATTTCTTTAAAGAAGTATATACGCTGAGGACTCTCTTAACCTTAAACATAGCTTTAAAATCTGGCCTGTCACTTTCAAGATCCCTAGAACTTGCTTCTGAGAAAATAGACAACCATATCTTTGAAGAATGTCTCTTAAAAGCAAGAGAAGCGGCAGACAAACACGAGCCAATCACACCTTTTCTTATAAGAAGTGGCTTGTTTAGACCTATGATACTGCAAGTCTTCAGCATTGGTGAAATAATGGGATCCTTGCCAGATATGCTGGAAGAAATGATAAGTTATTTAAGCGAAGAGATAAAAAGGCTAAGCACTATTTTTGCTTCAATAATAGAACCTGTAATACTAATACTAGGTGGTGTACTTATAGGTGCTCTGCTAACAAGTTTTTTTGTTCCTATGTTCTCAATACTCAGTAAAATAAAATAAAGGATTTTAATGGTCGTTACACTGGATAAAAAAAGGAAAAACAACATGGTCTTTGGTAGGATCATAATTATAGTAGCTGTACAGCTGTTTCTTGTTTTCTATTCATTTGTATATTCATCTGTCATGAATAATGAGCAGTTCAACATCCTTACCATAATAAATGTCTTCTCATTAATGTCGTGCATAATGGCATTCAAGATAGATCGTATCCTGCTATTATTTGACGGGCTATACTTGGTAACCTTAATAGCCCTAACAGGATATAACAATTCTCCATTCATTATGCTTTTACCAATATATATACTGTTCTCCTCTTTGAACTTTAAAAATATAGGAGCTGTTGTTTCATCATTAGTATCCATCTTAGCAATCGTAATCGGCTACAAAATCACAAAAGATCCAGTTAACACACTTAGCTACGTACTAATAATATCATCTATGATAGTTCTTATAGCTCTTATTTCTGCATACTTTGCTGAGAGGACATCAAAGACTGGTGACAGCATGAAGGAGTTCAATAAATTGAATAACCTTCTTACTGATAACCTGGAACTTGGCATAATCAATTTAGGAAGGAATAACTCTATAAACTCAATAAACAGAACCGCAGAAAAGATTTTCCATAGTAAAGCAAGAATAATAGAAACCTTAGAAAGCTTATTAAATGCTGCCAACAACGGTTCTAACAGAATAGTCCTAAATGATGATGTATTAATATTTATTTATAAAATAGACACACCACATGGAACAACCCTAGTTGTAAAAGACATAAGCTACGAGGATAAAATAGATAAATTAAAATTAATAAACACAATAGCTTCAATTATGGCTCATGAGATAAAAAATCCTGTGTCTTCTATAGCTGGAGTTTCTGAACTCATAGGCTCAGATAAAGAGATCCTCTTAGATCAGGAGCAAAGGGATAAACTACTTGGCATAATAAACAGAGAGTCCAAAAGACTTACAAATCTTGTAGAGGAATTTTTGGTCTATTCAGGTTCTGAAAAAAGAAAAAATGAAGAGATAAATATCAATGCTCTTATACAAAATTCCTGCGATAATTTAAGAGTTAACAAGGAGTTCACAGAAAAAAAGCTATCGCTTAACGTAAACAATCAAAACGACAAGAGCAACATTATATTCGGTGATTTTCACAGATTATCACAAGCATTCGACAATATTTTGGTCAATGCAGTACAGGCTTGTAAAAAAGATGGAGTAATAAGCTGTAATGTTAAAAATACTAAAGACAAAATTAACATAACGATAAATGATGATGGTGAAGGAATATCAAGTGAAATAAGAGGCAAAATATTTGATCCATTCTTTACAACTAAAGAAAAAGGGACAGGACTTGGTCTGGCGATAGTAAAGAACATTGTGATTGCCCACGACGGAAACATTGATGTAACAAACGAAACTAATGGAACAACCTTTAATGTAACCTTCCAAAGGAACAGGAGTTTATAAATGGCTGAACTCGTAAAAAATAAAATATTAGTAGTTGATGATGAGCAGAGCATAAGGGAATTCCTTGAACTTTTATTAAAGAAAGAAGGTTATGAGGTCAAAACAACAGGTTCTGCTTTTGAGGCAATAAAAATATTAGAAGAAGAACGATTTGATGTTGTTTTTATGGACATACAAATGCCACAGATGTCTGGGATAGAGGCTCTAATCACCTTAAAAAAGACAGATCCAACAATTGAGATAATAGTAATAACCGCCTTTGGTTCTACAGAAATAGCAATAGATGTTATAAAAAAGGGAGCATACGATTTTATAGCAAAACCATTCAAAATAGACAACCTGCTTATAACTACAAAAAAAGCGGTAGAAAAACGAAAACTTTCTTATGAGAACCTTCTGTTAAAAGCTCAAATAGGAGAAAGATATTCCTATTGTGAGATGATCGGTTCTTCAGCTCCTATGTTAATGATGTATGAGATGATAAAAATAGTATCTCAGGCAACTAGTAATATTTTAGTAACAGGAGAAAGTGGTACAGGTAAAGAACTAGTTGCAAAGGCGATACATAACAATGGTCCACTTAAAAATAAGCCATTTGTAACAATTAATTGTGGGGCTATACCTGAAAACTTAATAGAAAGTGAGATGTTCGGTCATAAGAAAGGATCATTTACTGGAGCGATCTCAGACAAAATTGGTCTTTTTGAAACAGCAAATACAGGAACTATCTTTTTAGATGAAGTTGGCGAGCTACCAATTCATCTTCAAGTAAAATTATTAAGGGCAATACAGGAAAGAACAATTCGAAGGATAGGAGAGAATAACGATATCAGCATAAATGTAAGAGTTATTTGTGCAACCAATAGAGTGCTTCAGGACATGGTAAAAAAGGGAACCTTTAGAGAAGATCTATACTACAGACTTAACGTAATACAGATACATGCCCCTGCCTTAAGAGAAAGAGGTGACGACA
>JBAXWW010000036.1:0-11115 GCA_037128215.1 bacterium
TCCTTTCAAGAGCTACACCTCTTTATCTTATAAAACTTTTTGAAATAGAAGTTCCAGAAATTTACGAGGGTATAGTTACAATAAAGAGTGCTGCTAGAGATCCTGGTTCGCGTGCTAAGATAGCTGTAACATCAAAGAATAAAGACGTAGATCCTGTTGGAGCATGCGTAGGTGTAAGAGGAGCCAGAGTACAGAATATAGTTGCCGAGCTTAAAGGTGAAAGAATAGATATAATCCCATACCAAGAGGAAATAGCAAAATTTGCTGTTTCTGCACTTGCCCCTGCAGAAGTAAGTAAAGTCTTAATAGACGAGGCTAATAAATATATGGAGGTTGTTGTTCCAGATACACAACTAAGTCTTGCTATAGGAAGAAGAGGACAGAATGTCCGCCTTGCTGCGCAGTTGACTGGATGGAAAATCGATGTAATGGGAGAAACAGGAATGTCTCAGCGTTATGAGAACGCAAAATTCTCTCTTACTCAGATACCTAATATTACAGAAACACTTGCTACTGCTCTTTTCCAAAATGGCTATAAAACTATTTTTGAGATCGCAGAAGCAAATCCAAACGATATCACAGGAATACCAGGCTTTGATAATATAGATGATGCTACAGTAATAGTTGAGAATGCTAAAAAAGTAGTAGCTTCTGGTAAAGTAATAGTTAAGAGCCAGGATGAAAAATTTACCGTCGTAGGTAAGAAGACTGCAGATGAACTTCTTAAGGAAGAAATGCAACAGTTATTAGAAAAAGAAAAAGAACAATTGCTAACTTCTGGAAGTGAATTTCTTAAAGTAAGAGGTGTAGGTCCAAGTCTTATAAAAGTTCTAGAAGAGGCTGGTATTAAGGACATAGAAACTCTTACATCAATGGATGAAGAAAAAGTCCTTGAAGCGGTAGCATGGGAAGACAAGGAAGAACTTAAGGCTATGTATAGATCAGCAAGAATTATCAATAATGAAAAACTCATAGAGTCTGGAAAAATGGAAGATATGACTGAAGAAGAAAAACAAAAATTCCAACAGATATCAGAAGTTACAAAATCAGTCCTATTAAGGCTGAAAGCGGCTGGTTTTAGCACTGTTGAGTCAGTTGTTTCTGCCAAGATAGATGAATTTGTAGCTATAATGGGTATTGATGAGAAGAAAGCAACGGCTATATATAATGCGGCAAAAAACGTTAAGTAAGTAAATAAATAGAGGTAGTTTAAATGGCTGAAGAAAAAAAAGTATATGATCTGGCGGCAGAACTCAATATAGGATCTATTGAGCTTGTTCGCAAAATGCAGGAAATAGGTATAGACGTCAAAAGTCATATGAGTCCTGTTAGCGATTCTGATGTCCAAAAGATCAAGGATCATCTCTTTAAAAAGGAAGAAAAACCTGAAAAAGAGAAAAAGGTTGCTGTAAAAAGAAAAGCAGTAGAAAAACCTGTAGGCGAAACAACTAAAAAGGTTTCATCAGACAAGAAACCAGGTGGTCTTGCTAAAATTGGTCTAGCTAATAAAAAACTAGCAGCAGAACCAAAACCTGAAATTAAATCTGTTCAGGCTCCAGCTAAAACTATCGTAAGAAGAAAAAAGACAATAGAAGAAGAGAAAGCAGCACAAGTAGCAATAGAAGAAGCAGCAAAAGCTGCTGTAATTGCAGAAGCGGCTAAAGTTGCAGAAGCTGAAGCTGCAAAGATAGCAAAGTCCACAAAAATAGAGCCTGTTGCCGATGATAAGACAGTGGATGGAAAAGCTCCAGCAGGTACTGTAGAAACAAAAATACCTGAACAAGGAAAAGAGGCTGATAAGGGTACAACTACTAAACCTCATGTAGTTACAACAGTAACTACAAAAGAAGTATCTGCAAGACAGATGGAAGAAGAAGACAGAGGAAAAAGAGCAGATAAGAAGACAAAAAGTAAAGTAGCAAAGAAAGATGTAAAACTTGAAGTTGTAGATGTTTTTGAAGTAAAAAAACAGGTAAGCACAAGATCTCAATATGGAATTAAAAAGAAAGCACCAACAGGTAGAGAACAGAAAAAAACACTAATAACCAAGCCAAAGGCCAGCAAAAGAAAAGTTAGGATTACAGGTTCTACTATAACTGTAGCTGACCTTGCTAAAGAGATGAGCGTAAAGGCTGCAGAAATCATTCAAAAGCTTTTTGCAATGGGCAATATGGCGACTATAAATCAACCAATAGATACAGAAACCGCTACCTTAATAGCTAATGAGTTCTCTTATGAACTTGAGTATGTTGGTTTTGATGAAAGTGCTTTCATCTCAGAGTCTGAAGATAAGCAAGAAGATCTTATCCCTAGAGCACCGGTTGTTACTATGATGGGGCACGTTGACCATGGAAAAACATCAATATTGGATGCTATACGAACGACTCATGTTGCAGATAAAGAAGCTGGTGGTATCACACAACATATGGGTGCCCACGAGGTAAAATTAGAGAAGGGAACAATTACATTTATAGATACACCTGGACATGAAGCGTTTACAGAAATGAGAGCAAGAGGTTCTCAGATAACTGACATAGTTGTTCTTGTTATTGCAGCAGATGACGGTGTTATGCCACAAACTCGTGAGTCTATAGATCATGCTCGTGCAGCTGGCGTAGACATAGTTGTAGCTTTGAACAAAATAGATAAACCTAATGCCAACGTTGATATGGTAAAAAAACAACTTGCTGACTTGGATCTTCTTCCAGAGGACTGGGGCGGACAGACGATGGTAATACCTACCGCTGCTAAGAAAGGAGAAGGTATACAGAAACTTCTTGAATCTATTCTGCTTCAAGCAGAAATAATGGAACTAAAAGCTAATCCAAACAAGCCAGGTACAGGTATAGCTATAGAGGCTAGATTGGATAGAGGTATGGGACCTGTAACTACAGTAATAACACAAGATGGTACTCTAAAAGTAGGTGATTATGTTGTTGCTGGTACAAGTTATGGAAGAATAAAATCTATAAGAGATACATACGGCAAAATGATAGACAAGATACTTCCAGGAAGAGCAGGAGAAATATTGGGCTTAGACAGCGTTCCTGTTGCCGGAGATAAATTCAACTGTGTTGCTACAGAATATGATGCAAAAAAATTAGTAGATTATAGAACAGATGAAAAAAGAAAACAAAGATCTACAGAAGGAAGAAAGAGTTTTACTACGCTAGATGAAATAATGAAGGGTATTTGTGCTGGAGATACAAAAGAAATGAAACTGGTAGTGAAGGCAGATACTCAGGGTTCTGTAGAAGCTCTTAAACCAGCATTAACAAATCTTTCAGATGAAAGCGTTGCTGTCAGAGTTATACATGCCAGTACTGGTGGCGTTACAAGCAATGATGTAAATCTAGCTGTTGCTTCTGGAGCTATAGTAATAGCATTTAACGTAAGGCCAGATGTAAAGGCTCAGGAAGAAGCAGAAAGATTAAAACTTGATATAAGATTCTACGACGTTATATATGCGTGTCTAGACGAAATGGAAAAAGCAAAACTTTGTATGCTTGAACCTATAGATGTAGAAAAAGTTAATGGTCAGGCAGAAGTAAGGGAAGTCTTTAACGTAAGTAAGATAGGAACAATAGCAGGCTGTGGAGTAAAGAGCGGTAAGGTTATTAGGAATTCTCAGGTCCGCGTAATAAGAGATGGTGTTGTCGCCTTTACTGGTAAGATAAAATCACTTAAGAGATTTAAGGACGATGCAAGAGAAGTTGCTGCAGGTCTTGAATGCGGTATATCCATCGATGGATACAACGATATTAAACCTGGAGATATCTTAGAATCCTTCTCAATTAATAAACTTGAATCAAGTGACGCTAATTTTGCAGCCGCATCAGCTGCTAATAAAAAAGCCAAAACGGAGTCCTTAGCTTGAAAGAGAGATCATATACAAGATCCACAAGGATAGCTGACCTCATAAAACAGGAAGTAGCTAATATGTTCCTTAATGACGTTAGTGACCCAAGAGTGAAGGGTATAACAATTACTGATGTCAGAATAGGTGATGATCTTAAGTTGGCAAAGATTTACTATGTTTCCTCTGAAAAACAGGAAGATGAATTAACAGTAGAAGGCTTGTCAAAAGTCAGAGGTTTTATAAGAAGAGAATTAGCGAAAAGAATAGACTTCAGAAGAGTTCCAGAAATAGAATTTGATTACGATCATGTTTTTGAACAGGGCATGAAGATGGAAAATCTACTAAGGAATATTAAAGATGGTCACTAATACTAACGTTAAACAGATAGTAGATCTTATAATGAGTTCAAACAGTTTTCTTATAACTGTTCATGAGTCTCCAGACGGTGATGCTATAGGTTCTATGTTAGGTCTTGGTGGAATACTGGAACTTATGGGTAAGAGCGTTACTATGTATTCACCAGATGTTGTCCCTACAAAATTGAGATTTTTAAATAAATGGGATCAAATAAAAGTTGATACTAAAGGCTTAGATAATAAAAGTTTTGATCTAATGATAATGCTTGATTGTGGAGATCGTGATCGCTCTGGAGCATACATCACAGGATTTAGTGCTTATAATAAATTAATAAATATAGACCACCATATCTCTAATAATTCATTTGGTGATCTTAATTACATAGATCCTAAAGTCTCTTCTACTGCTGAACATGTTTATGCTTTTATTAAGGAACTCTTAGTAAGGGCTGGAATGAAAAATATGCCAAAAGATATAGCGACTTGTATTCTTACGGCTCTTTATGATGATACAGGTGGTATGAGGTATATATCTACTACATCAAAGACACTTAACATCGCTGCAGATCTTGTAGATAGTGGAGCTAATTGTTCAACTGTATCTGAGAATTTATTTTTCAGTGTTTCCAGAGAAAAAATGGAACTTACAAGCAGGGTGCTTTCTACTTTAACTTTTGAAAAGCAGGGGCAAATTGCCTATTTGACAATGAAGAGGTCAGATCTTGAAGCTACAGGAGCCTTTTCAGAAGACAGCGAGGGTCTTATAGATTTTCCAAGATCCATATATGGTGTACAAGTGGCCTTTTTGATCAAAGAAGTTTCAAATGGTAAATTCAAATTAAGCTTTAGAAGTAGAGAGAAGGTAGACGTTAATGCGTTTTGTTCTCGTTTTGGTGGTGGTGGTCACAAGGTTGCAGCAGGTTGTACTATAAAGGGAGAACTTCAAGACGTGACTAATAATGTCGTTTCTCAACTTAAGGAACTATTGTAGACGTAAATATGTCTGGAATAATAATAATAGATAAGTCCAAAGGCTATTCATCATTTAGCGTAGTAGCAAAAATCAGAAAAATCCTTAATATAAAGAAAATAGGTCATACTGGTACTCTTGATCCTCTTGCCACAGGTGTATTACCAGTATGTGTTGGTGAAGCTACTAAGTTGTCAGATTTTATAATGGATGGAGACAAGGTCTACGAAGTTACAGCGAAACTTGGAACAAGGACAGATACTTTAGATGCTGATGGTGTCTGTGTAGACAGGGGGATAAAAGATCCTGGCCTTGTAGATAGTGTAACAGTAAGAGCTACAATTTCTAAATTCATTGGAGATATTTATCAAATACCTCCGATGTTTTCTGCTATAAAAAAAGATGGTGTGCCTTTATATAAACTTGCAAGAAAGGGACAGCAGATAGAAAGAGAAAAAAGAAAGATAACAATATCTGAAATAAAAATACTTGAGATAGCTCCACCATATTTAAGATTAAGGATCTTTTGTAGTAAGGGTACTTATATAAGAACACTTATAGACGATATAGGGGTAGAGCTAGGGACCTTTGCTCATGTTACAGAGCTTAGAAGAATTAAGAATGGTCTGTTCGATATAAACTCAGCCATAATTATAAATGAACAAACAACTTATGATGAACTTGTCTCTAAGATTATACCTATAGAAAAAATAGTTAAATTGATCTTTCCATGTGTAGACGTTGATTATAATACAGCTAATAAAATAGCAAATGGGTATGTTTTGGACCTTGGACTTCAAGATCTAGGTGCTGTATTCTCAAAGGATAAAAATGGTATAGAAAAGGTAGTATCAATAAATAGAGCCAGTAAAACACTTAGGGTTTTTAATTATGATGAGTGGAAGGGGACCTGTTAATGAAAAAAATAATATCATGGAATGTTAATGGAATAAGAGCGATTATAAAAAAAGGTTTTTTAAATGTTCTTGCAAAGGAACAGCCAGAAATATTTGCTCTTCAGGAAGTTAAAGCAAGTCTTGAACAGGTAACAAGAGTAGCTTCGCCATCAGATTATAACTTTGTTATATTTGCAGGAGATAAACCTGGATACAGTGGTGTTGCTACCTATATAAAAAAAGGGATAAAGTATGATGTAAAAAAAGGACTGGGTATAAAGGAATTTGATCAAGAAGGAAGGTCAATATCTATAGAAATGGAGGATATGGTATTTGTAACAGCTTATTTTCCAAATTCTCAACCAGAGGCAAAACGTCTTAAGTATAAATTGGCATTCTGTGATGCAATGAAAGATTATCTTGATGGACTTAACAAAAAAGGCAAATCTATATTGCTTTCTGGAGACTATAACATAGCCCACACAGAGATAGATCTTGCACATCCAAAAGAAAATGAAGATAGCCCTGGATATTTTCCAGAAGAACGTGCTTGGATGCATAAATTCCTTGCAAAGGATTATGTCGATACATTTAGGATGTTCACGCCAGGACCAGAGCATTACACTTGGTGGAGTTATAGGACCAACGCCAGAGCAAGGAACGTAGGCTGGAGAATAGACTATCATTGTGTTAATCAGCACCTTAAGGATAGAGTTGTAAAAAGTTATCATAACCCAGAAATTATGGGGTCAGACCACTGTCCTGTAACGATACTGCTTAAATAAAATAATCACTTATACCAGTTTATATAAAAAACTTAATTTAAACTTTTAAGAGCTGGCGCTTAGTCGCTTTATTCAGGTATTATAACCTTGAATTTGCAATAATTTTACGGGTCTTCCTTACTGGAAGCCGCGTAAAATCGCAAATTCTAATCTTCTAATCCCTTCATACAAGCTCCTGCGCAATTGCCAAAATGCTCTAAAAATTTAAATTAAGTTTTTTATATAAACTGATATAGCTTTTTCTATTGTATTTATTCTGTACGTACCATATTAATTGGTTTCAACATGATCAATTACAGAACAAATGGAATAATTGACCCGCCAATAGTAGAGTTCAAGAAAAAAATAACCCATCTTTGTGATAGTTCACGTCTTATAGACCTGTCTCAAGCTGTTCCTTCTTATCCTATGCCTGCAAAAATGAAACAATCTATCATCAACAATTTTGAAGATAAATTATCTTTTTATTCTGAAGATCAGGGCCTTTTAGAACTAAGAGAAGAAATCGCTAAACTTCACAATGTCGGTGGTGTTAACATATCCCCGTCAAATGTCCTTGTTACAGCAGGAGCTAGCCAAGGGGCTTTTAGCCTCTTTACTGCAATGTTCAAAGAGGGAGACAAAGTTGCTCTATCTGTACCTTACTATTTTAATTATGATATGGGACTGAAAATGCTTGGCGTTGAGCCTGTATATTATTCTTTAGATGAAGAAGATAATTTTAAGTTTAAATTCAATAAGATAGATAAAAATATATTTAAGACGTGTAAAGCTTTTATAATAGTTAGCCCTAATAATCCTACAGGTGCAGAGTATGACCAGGAAGAGATTAAACTTCTTTATAATGAATGTAGAAAAAATAATGTAACACTTATAGCTGATGAAGCTTACGGCTTTTTTGCAAAAAATAGCTACCCAGCCTCAAGTTCACTTTCATGTTTTAAGAGCCTAGAGAATCTTGTTATCATAAACAGTTTTTCCAAAACATATAGCTTAACTGGTTTTAGGATAGGATATTTATTACTTAACGATGAAATAATGGAACAGGTCATGAAAGTCCAAGATACTGCAATAATCTGTGCACCGAGGATATCTCAACTTGCAGCTCTTGTTGGTTTAAGAGATTGTAATGATTGGCTCTTGGAAAAAATTGATTATGTGAATAGCAATGTGGTGGATTTTACTAAATTATTTAATGCGAATCTCAAAAAATTCAAGCTTTCTTCATGCAGTAATTTTTTCGCTTATGTAAAACATCCATTTGCTTCTAAAAATTCTGCACAGGTAGCAGAACTTATAGCAAGAGAAGCAGATATTATGGTTCTGCCTGCTTCGATCTTTGGTCCCAAACAGGAAAGTTTTTTCCGACTAGCTTTTGGTAACCTATCCAGTAAAACTGAATTAAATCATGTTGTTGATAGATTCTTAAAACTGGAAAAGAATATTTAAATTCCCCTTTGTGTTGAAGATTCCACACACTCCTGATATACCATTTAACTGTAGTAATAATAATATTTATAGGGGGGGAACAGTGTCATCAGTATTAATAATAGGAGCACAATGGGGCGATGAAGGTAAAGGTAAAATAGTAGATCATTACGCTGGTAAAGCGGATATGGTTGTTAGATATCAGGGCGGTGCCAATGCTGGACACACTCTGGTTGTAGAAGGTAAGAAGATTGTTCTACATCTTTTGCCGGCCGGTATAATAAGACAAAAACCTTTCTGCATATTATCAGACAACGTTGTAATAGAGCCTAATATGCTTTTAAAAGAGATACATGAACTCAGGGAAATAGGTTATGAAGTTACTCCGTCAAGATTCAGGATCAGCGAGAGAGCTCATGTAACAATGCCATATCACACAATGGTGGATCAGCTTAGAGAAGTTAAGAACGCCAGAGCAAAGATAGGAACAACAGGAAGAGGAATAGGTCCTACTTACGAGGATAAGGTAGCAAGAAGAGGAATAAGAATGGGCGATATTATAAGGCCTAACATTCTTAGAGAAAGGTTAGAACTTCTGCTTGAAGATAGGAATTTTTACATAAAGAATTATTTAGAGGCTAAGCCTTTTGAATTTAATGAATTATATGAAAATGCTTTAAAAGTCGGAGATGCTTTTGCCCCATTTATAACGGATACATCAAAACTTGTTTATGAGGCTAACTTGGCAAAAAAACATGTTCTTTTTGAAGGAGCTCAGGGTGTTATGTTGGATGTTGATGGTGGAACATACCCTTATGTTACTTCTTCAAATACAACTCCGGGTGCTGCTGCTATGAGTGCAGGAATTTCTCCTTTATTCTTTAAGAACATTGTTGGAATAGTAAAAGCGTATACTACACGAGTAGGAGAAGGACCTCTGCCTACAGAACTTGGAGATGAGATTGGCGATCTTTTAAGGTTTCAGGGTGGAGAGTATGGGGCTACAACAGGTAGACCTCGTCGTTGTGGCTGGTTAGACATGGTCTGTTTAAAATATGTAGTAAGGTATGCTGGATTGACTTCTTTTATCCTTACAAAGTTAGATGTTCTAACAGGTTTTCCAGAAATAAAAGTAGCAGTGGCGTATGAAATAGACGGAAAACGTTATGAAGATGTTCCATATGACATTTGCAATGTTAAGGATTTAAAGATCATATATAAAACTTTTCCAGGATGGGAAGAGGACCTTCGCAATATTAGTAACACAGATGATCTTCCAAAAAATGCTAAGAATTACGTAAAATGGATACAAGAACAGCTTGGAATACCTTTGGCAATGATGTCACTTGGTGCACAAAGGGGAGAGGGAATAGAATCATATAATCCTTTTGAGGCTTAAATATTATTTATGGCTAATAATCGAGACGAACTTGGAAGGTTTGGTGACTACTACCTTATAGACAAGATTGCTATAGGTGGTATGGCAGAGATCTGGCGTGCTAAGACCATTGGTCTTGAAGGTTTCGAAAGAAACGTCGCTATAAAATGTATCTTGCCATCCTATACTCAAAATCCAGAATTTAATTCAATGTTCATCGATGAAGCAAGGATTGCATCAACACTTACCCACAGCAATATAGTAAGGATAACTAACTTTGGCGTAATAGAAAACAAGTACTATCATGAAATGGAATTTGTAGATGGTAGAAACCTAAGACAAATATTCCAAAAATGTAAAGAAGAGCATGTTTCTTTCCCGATAGACTCAGCATGCTATATCATCAGTGAAGTATGTAAGGGCTTGCATTATTCCCATACAAAGCATGATTCTGTGACTAATGAACCATTGAATATAATCCACAGAGATATTAGCCCTCAGAACATGATGATATCTTTTGAGGGTGAAGTTAAGATAATAGATTGGGGTATAGCTAAAGCTAAAGGTAAAATAGAAGAGACAAGAGCTGGTGTATTAAAGGGCAAATTTGGCTACATGAGCCCAGAACAGGCAGAGGGTGAAGAACTCGACCTTAGAACAGACATCTTCTCTGTAGGGATAGTTCTTTACGAATCTGTAACCGGAGAAAGATTATTTATAGCTGACAGTGAAATCAATACCCTAAAAAAAATAAAAGAAGGCGTAATTCCTCTTCCTAGTAGAGTTAATCCAGACGTAGATAAGGAACTTGAAGCTATAATACTAAAAGCTCTAGCTAGACCTAGGATAGAAAGATATCAGACTTGCTATGATCTTTATGATGATCTTGTAAAATATCTACATAAAAAGTTCCCTGCATATAATTCCTTGAAGTTATCAAAATTTATAAAAGAAATTTTTAGTTCAGAAATAATAGCAGATAGAAAAAGAGTTCATGGAAGAGAACAAAGTGTCCCTTCATATTCTCCTTCCAATTACAGTGGAATGATCAGCGGAGACAAGACCAGAGTAAGTGCTTCTTCTTCAGGTAATAATGAATCTGGTTCAGAAAAATCTTCTTTTGATTATAAGGGAGATGTTGATAGAACTATTTTAGCAGAGTCTTCTTCAACGCCAAGTCCTTACATCGGAGGAGAATCAGAAAAAGATGAAAAAGAATCCACTGTGACTGTGGCTTCTTCTGATTACAGAGATGAAAATGAACAGAACGATCAAATATATTTTCCCAAGAAAAAGTTTTTACGGCCAAGAACATTATTGCTGATTGTATTACTGGCGACTGCGATTATATATATGTTAGTTGGTTCTAAGAAGGAGCAGACTCCACCTGTAAAAAAACAACAAACAGTGTCTACTACTACTACTACTACTACTACTACTACT
>JBAXWW010000037.1:0-10873 GCA_037128215.1 bacterium
TATGCTTTTAGTACAGAGAACTGGTCTCGCCCAAAAAAAGAAGTAAATATGTTGATGTCCCTTTTTAAGGATTTCCTGAAAAAAGAGGAATCAACGATTCTAGATAACAATATGCGTTTTAGGCTCACTGGACAACTCCACCGTCTTCCAGAAGATGTACAAAAATTAGTTAAGGCATTAACAATTAAAAGTAGTACCAATACAGGGATGATATTGAATCTAGCAGTGTCTTATGGTGGTCGTCAAGAAATTACTGATGCCGTAAAGACTATTTCTCGTCAAGTTCTTGATGGTAAATTAAATCCAGACGAGATAACAGAAGAAACAATAAATAAGAAGCTGTGGACTGCTGATCTTCCTGATCCTGACCTCTTGATAAGGACCAGTGGTGAATTTAGAATAAGCAATTTTATGATTTGGCAAATTGCATATAGCGAGATATATATAACGGATGTTTTGTGGCCGGATTTTGATGAAAAAGAATTAATACTGGCTCTGGAATCTTTCTCAAAAAGAAAGAGAAGGTTCGGGAAGGTGGACGAATGATAAAAAGAAGGATCATTTCTGCTCTTGTAGCTGTTGGCTTTGGAACACCACTTATTGTGTTTTTAGGGCCTTACGCTATATATGTATTTACTCTGTTGATAGCTGCTGGCTGTTTATACGAATATTTTTCAATGATTATGGGTAAGCAATATTCAAAGAGTATTCGTCTTACTGGTGTACTTATAGGTGTTTTAATAATATCTTCCAGTATCTTTTTTAAGTTTGCATTGGCCTCATCATTGACTATAGGCTTAATTTTCTATTGTATCTATTTCCTGTTACGTTCAAAAAAATATCCAGAAAACCTTGCACCTGCTCCTGGCTTTAAGCTCGGAAAATTGATGTCAGATCTTTCACTATCTGTATTTGGTATCATGTATTTTTCTATATTCCTGGCTTATCTTCCCATGCTGAGAGATTCTTATGATGGTTTAAAATGGGTTGTAACACTTATGGCCGTTGTATGGATAGGGGATACGGGTGCTTTTTTTATTGGGAGTAAATATGGAAAGACAAAACTTTACCCGGTAATAAGTCCTAATAAGACCATAGAGGGTACTGTAGGTGGTTTAACTTTTAGTTTTATCGCTGTAGTACTATGTAAAGTAACATTTTTTCATAGTCTTGATTTAATAGACTGTGTAAATATAGGAGTATTGGGTGGAGCTTTTGGTCAAGTAGGAGACCTAATAGAATCTATGATAAAACGTTCTGTCTCTGTAAAGGATTCAGGTGCTGTAATGCCTGGACATGGAGGCTTTTTTGATAGATTCGATGCTCTTATATTTGCTGTGCCGTTTTTCTATTTCTATGTAAAAGTTTTCTTTTAGACCCTTATTATGAAGAATGTAACTATATTAGGTTCAACTGGTTCTATAGGCGTAACGACACTGGATCTTATAAGGACACACCACGATAATTTCTGTGTTAGTGGTCTGAGTGCAAATACAAACTATACTCTGCTTGCTCAACAGGCTAATGAATTTAGACCTAAAGCAATAGGGATAGGCTCGGTTGATCTTCTTGAACCACTCAAACTTCTTTTAAAATATAAGCCAGAAATATTTATAGGTGTAGATGGACTAACAGAGATAGTAAAAAAATCTTTTCCGGATCTCTTAATGAATGCCTTGGTAGGTGCTGTAGGTTTAGTGCCAACAATTACGGCCCTAGAATTATCCATAGATGTTGCGCTAGCAAACAAAGAAACTCTAGTGATAGGCGGAGAACTTGTTACAGGCCTTGCAAGAAAAAATAAAGTAAATCTTATACCAGTAGACAGCGAACACAACGCTATATTCCAGTGCCTGAGGGGTAATAAAGAGAGGAAACTGTTAAATATTACACTAACTGGTTCTGGTGGTCCTTTCTTAAATTTTCCAATTCAGGACTTTGATAAGATAAGTCCAAAACAAGCTCTAAATCATCCTACATGGGGAATGGGCAAAAAAATAAGTATAGACTCAGCAACTATGGTCAATAAAGGACTTGAGATAATAGAGGCCAAATGGTTCTTTGATATTTCTTCAAAGGATATTGATGTCGTTATACATCCTCAAAGTATTGTACATGGGATGGTAGAATTTTCTGATGGGTCTTATTTAGCAATGTTAGGACCTACATCGATGAGTGTTCCTATAATATATTCGCTATACTATCCTGAATATTCAAAGACAGCTCCAGTTAATTCATTAAGGTCATGTAGGGACATGTCACTTACTTTTTTAGAACCTGATCTTAAAAGATATCCAGCTTTAAAAACAGCCAGACAAGTTGCGGAAACACTTGGCTCATCTACGACTGTTTTTAATGCTTCAAATGAAATAGCAGTTCAGGCCTTTTTAGATGGCAGAATAAAATTTACACAGATAGTTGATATTATAAATGCAACTCTTGATAAGCATAAAACTACTCATAATATAGATCTAGGTACGCTTCTTGAAATAGATAAGTGGTCTAGGTCTACTGCTGCTGATATGATCAAATAATACGGGGGAGAAATGATTTACACTTTGGCGTTCATAATACTTATAGGAATACTGGTGTTCGTCCATGAACTTGGACATTTTTTGATGGGTAAGCTATGTAAGGTTAAAATTGAAGCTTTCTCTATAGGTTTTGGAAAACCACTACTACATAAAAAAGTAGGTGATACAGATTATAGAATATCTGCAATACCACTTGGTGGTTATGTAAAGTTTTTTGGTGACGACGAAAAGGATGGAAAAGTAGATCCAACATTAAAGCATCTTACATTCTATGGACAGCCTGTTCCGAAAAAATCTCTGATAGCTTTTGCAGGTCCTGCCTTTAATTTTGTATTGGCTGGTATTCTTTTTGCTACAGTTTATTTTATTGGAGAACCGAACATATCAACTGTCATAGGTTATGTTGAACCTGAATCAGTTGCTTACAATAGTGGTTTACAGGATGCTGATAAGATCTTATCTGTAAATGGTAAGAATGTAGAAACCTGGACAGAAATGGATGAATTGATTTCTTTAAATGATGAATCTGTTCTGTTAAAGATAAAAAGAGGCGAAGCTATAAAAGATCAAATGATCCCATTAGAAGAGGGTATAGCTAGGAATAAATATGGAGAGATAGTTACAAAACATCAGATACTAGGTATATCTCCAAATAAACGATCCACTCTGCTGGGTATAGTTAACGATTCTAATAGCACTGCATTCAAAGCTGGTTTTCGTACTGGAGATTTAGTCACTGAAGTAGATGGGAAAAAAGTAGAATCATGGAATGAATTTGAATCAGCCTTATCATCTTCTGGTACTTCTGTTAAAATAAAGATCAAAAGAGAAAAAGAAAAGAACGAACTTGAATTGCTAATTAATAAAACGCCATATAATGCCAAAAATACAGACAAAGTATATAACGTTGCTGGTACAGCATCTATAACTGATCATTATTATGATTATGCAAATTCACTGGGTTTTTATCCTTCTGAACTTTTTGTTTCTGATTTTGTAAAAAAAGATAGTCCAGCTGTTCTAGCTGGTATGCAGAAAGGTGACAGATTGGTTGCTATCAATGGCAAGATACTAAGAGGCTTTCAATCGCTACAGCAAATAGTGGATAAAGCAGGAAAGAAAAATGAAGGACTTAGTATCTTAGTAGAAAGAGGAACTTCATTAGCAGTCCTAAAAGTTTCGCCAACAATGCAAAATATAGACCATAAGGAAATAGGACAAAAAGAAAAAAGATTTCTACTAGGTGTTCAAACATATTTTTATATGGGTCCTGTTGTAGAAAAGAAAATAATAATAAGGAATCCATTTAAACTTTTATGGGCTTCTATAGAAAAAACTTCTACCTGGATATGGATAAGATTGGTTGGCTTGATAGAATTATTTACAGGTTCAGTGTCTTTAAAAGCTATAGGTGGACGACATATGATAGGTATGGTAGCTGGAGACAGTTTGCATCTTGGTATAGTTTATTTTTTAAGAATTATGGCAATAATAAGCATCAATCTTGGTGTAATAAATCTATTTCCAATACCTGTCCTTGATGGAGGACATCTTCTGTTCTTTGGTATAGAGGCTGTAATAGGAAGACCTATTAAGGATCGTTATCTTATGATAGCACAGCAGATAGGTTTTTATCTGTTGATGGCTCTTGTAGTTCTATCTTTCTATAATGATATACTTAAGTACGGTAGTAATATATTGAGTATGTTCCTGGGTTTTTTTAAATGAAAAAATATTTATTAATACTAGATACATCGTCAGTAACTGGCCTTTGTGCTATTGCTGAAAAAGATTCACGTAAAATTATTTCTAGTAAATATATAAATGCAAAATCTTCTCATTCTGAACATCTATTCCTTAGTATTGAAGAAACTCTTTCTGAAAATAAATTAGATTTTTCTAATATAGATACCGTAGTTTATACTGCCGGCCCTGGGTCATTTACAGGCTTAAGGATAGCCTATAGCGCTGTTAAGGGATTTACTATGGCTACTGGTGTTAAAAGTCATGGTGTGTCTACTCTAAAGGCCCTTATACATAATATTAAGATATTTGATGGATATAAGGCTGTGCTTGTAAAAGGTAGTGCGAATGATGTTTATGTCCTTATTGAAGATGAGAATTGCAATGTACTTATAAAAGAAGACTGTTACGAGATGGATAAGATACTAAGCATGATTAAAAAGATCTGCTCTCTTGGCAAGAGAATAACCTGTATCGGCAGTGGGGCCTTGTTTTATAAAGATCTGTTAATTAATGAATCAGAAGACATAAGTATTCCAACAGAAGAGGCTATTAATTTAGTGAGTCCAGAAGGTATGCTTTCTTTATTGGAACAAAAAAGTATTGATGATATAAATTATCTTAAAGCCTCATATGCAGAGATAAAACAAAATAAAAATGAGGCTGATAAGAAATAGAGGAGAATTGCCTTGGGTAAAAAAAGAGCTCTTACCGGCGTTAAACCTACTGGGACTTTTCATATTGGGAACTATCTTGGTGCATTAAAACCAGCATTAGAACTTGCTGATAATAATTATGAGACTTTTTATTTTATAGCTAATTATCATGCTCTTACCACGATGCATTCAAAAAAAGACCTTGAAGAACTTACATACAGCCACGTAGCTAGTTGGTTAGCTTTTGGTTCACAGGAAAAAAATGTAACGTTATATCTTCAATCTGATATTCCAGAGATTTTTGAATTGGCCTGGGTTCTATCATGTTTTGCGACCAAGGGACTTTTAGAAAGAGCACATGCTTATAAAGACGCTGTAGCAAAGGGTGATAGGATAGTCAATCATGGGCTTTTCTCGTATCCGGTACTTATGGCAGCAGATATAGTTGTATTTGACACCGATTATGTTCCTGTTGGTAAAGATCAAAAACAGCATGTAGAAATAGCAAGAGATATAGTAGGAGCATTCAATACAAGTTTTGGTTCAGAAATATTGAAAGCGCCACAGCCACTAATAAAACAGGAAGTAATGGTGATCCCTGGTATTGATGGGGAAAAAATGTCAAAAAGTTATAACAACATAATACCTGTTTTTGCCGAGGCAGAAGAGATCAGAAAAATAGTAGCAAGGGTTAAGACTGACTCTTCAAAAGTAGAAGAACCAAAGGATCCAGATAAGAATATAATCTATAATATCTATAAGTTGCTAGCCTCCAAGTCTGATGTAGAGACTTTAAGATCACGTTTTTTAAATGGTGGATTGGGCTGGAAAGAAGCAAAAGATATACTAGCTGACACAATTATTGAAAAATTTAAAGAACCAAGGCAAAAATACAACGAAATACTAACTGACAGAAATAAAATAAACAAAATATTAGCTAATAATGCCGACCATGCCAGAGAAACAGCTTCTAAAGTTATGGCAAGGGTTAGGGAGTCCATAGGTATAGTCAAAAGCTAAAACCATAGTCTTGACATTGATATCCGAGTTTGATAATAATGCGTTTCTACTTTGTAAGGTATTTTTTTGCCCAGGTGGTGGAATTGGTAGACACACCATCTTGAGGGGGTGGCGCTGCGAGGCATGCTGGTTCAAATCCAGTCCTGGGCACCACGAGCTAAAGCAATAGAGGTGAGGATTATGAGCAGAAAATGTGACATTTGCGGAAAGGGATCATTAAGAGGGCACAACGTTAGCCACTCTAATATTAAAACCCCAGCGATTTGGATGCCAAATTTACAGAAAGTTAAAGCAAAGATAGACGGTGCTATTAAGAAAATTAATGTTTGCACTCGTTGCCTTCGTTCAGGAAAAGTTCAAAAGGCAGTATAAATAAATATTATCTTTGTTTCTATACCAATTTAAGGCTTTTAACGTCGCTTCTAAAGAGGGGAGTAATTGGAAGGAAACTCAAAATGAATGTGTTTATTCTTTTAACATTATTGATGATAACAGGCCCGCTACAGGCTCAGGTCAAGCCTAATTTAACTTTTAAGAGATATGATTATTCCTCGATGACTAATCTGGAAAAATTGAAAGCCTTGCTGGATAATAGTGGTGTTGTTGATCTGAATATGGGTGATGTATCTGCTTACCTTAATGTTAAAGTAGTTGATTTTGAGTTGGGCAACAGAGTGGGGAATACTAATAAACAAAAATTACTTCTGGAGATTTCCTACATATTGGAAAAAATATACGATTCTAATATTCAATTTTCAGAGGAACAGGCGAATATCTTGTCTCGTTTAAATGATTTTGTTACAGCGCAATTGGAAAAAGTAAACAATAATATTTCTAATGTAAAAGAAACCAGAAATAAAATATGTGATAGGCTTGGTGTGGATAGATTAATAACAGATGAAGAATTGGATAAGGCTGTGGCTGAAGAAATGCTGAAAATTATTCCAGGTAAAAATCTACCTGAGGAAGAAGCGACTCTTATTCTTTTTGAATATTATGAATACATAAGCGACAGAATAGTGGTTTTAACTAATGGTAAGGACATTTTTAAAGTTGATAGAGAGACAGTGCTTGGTGAATTAATTTTCCAGAAAGATATGCTAAATGTTGTTATTGGTGGTCGCTTGGGTAATGCCTATAGAGCTCCTTATTTGCTTGCTAAGAAGATGAATGGTGTACCTATCGATCATCTCCTCCTTCCCGAAAACACACCTGACCCAATTATTGAAAAATATGGGAAAATGATAGAACCATTTAAAGTTGTAAAATAAAATCCATCTCTACTGGAGCATTAAGTGGCAAACCAGCAACTTCCACTGTGCTTCTTGCAGGAAGAGTTGATACACCAGAAAAATATTCAGCGTACACTTTATTTAGTTCAGCGAACTGTTTAAGGTCTTTCATAAAGATATTTGTCTTTACTATATTGTTCTTTTGAGCACTGGCTTTTTCTAAAATATTATCAAGGTGAGTAAATATTTTTTTTGCAGCTTCAGGTATGGTCTCTAAGATCTTTTTATTTTCTATGTCTAATGGAAGGATGCCAGAAATAAATATCATGTTTCCTGCCTGTACTGCCTGTGAATATGGTCCTACGGGTAATGGAGCCTTCTCTGTCCTTATTTCTTTTGAATTCATTACTTTATCCTCCTTGTTTTCTATGTTATCCATATAACATGAATTTTAGTCTTGAGCCTATACAATATATTATCTTTCTTGTTCTCATAAAATTAGCACTAATCACTATAGTAGCGGCTATGTTGGCTAACTTTGACTATTTTGCACATATACTCTTTTCTGACAAAAAGACATTTAAAGATAGATTCATTCTGAGTGCCATATTCTGTGCAACAATGATTGTGGGAGTTATCCTAAGACAAAGCGCAAACTATCATGCGTTGGATTATTCTATAACTGGAGTTTTTATAACGGGTGTAGCTGTAGGCTTTTTACCCTCAATGATGTCGGTTGTGTTCTTGTCTCTTTTCTTTGTTTTTTATTCAGGCGAGTATTTTATGGGAGTTCTCTGCTTTATCTCTGCAGCTGCAGGATCAATGCTTTATTATCCAGAACTATTCCACAACAAAAGAAGAGTGTATCATCTTACGCTTTGGATGGTCCCAGTAACAATTATAGCTTCAATAGCATACAGATATTCTCCTCAATCCTGGGTCTTTTCATTAAGTAATAGAACGCTACAAGGCGACATAGTCATGGCCATGTCGGATGTTATAGGTGTGTTCCTTACAATGTTTCTGTGGAAACATTACAGAACAAAACTCGAATTAATAGAGAGTGCATATAATCTGGATAAATCCAGACTCGCAATACTTTCTGCCAAGATAAACCCTCATTTTCTTTTTAATACGCTTAATACTATAGCTGCATCGATAAGGATAAATCCTAATATCGCCAGAGAGATTGTTTTTAAATTATCAGAGATATTAAGATATGTGCTCAGCGCAGAAAATGAGTACAAACCTCTAAAGGATGAGGTCGATTTTATAGAAAATTATCTTGCCATAGAAACGCTTAGATTTGGAGAAACACGTCTTAAAGTATCAATAACTGTTGATGAAGAGGCCAGAGAGCTCCATATACCTACTATGTTGATACAACCTCTAGTCGAGAACGCTATAAAACATGGAATAGCTCCTCTTGCAGACAGAAGAGGCGAGTTGACTATAGATATAAAGTGTCAGTCTAAAAAACTTGGACTGGATGAATTGGTAATAAATATAACAGATAATGGACCTGGTATGGTAGTTAATGACAGGGTTTTATATGGTAGAGGAATAGGACTTGTTAACGTTAGGGACAGATTAAAACTGCTCTATGATAAGGATGCCAAACTTGAGTTTGATTCCAACCTTAATAGAGGTACTACTGCTACTATAACTATACCGGCAGGGAGATAAAAATGAATTTATCTGCTTTTATAGCTGAAGATGAAGTGTTTGGAAGAGAGGAATTAAAACATCACCTTTCTGTCTATCCTGAACTTATACTCCTTGGAGAATCAGACAACGGTATCGATGCTGTAAAGAATATAAAAGAATTACGCCCAGATCTTTTATTCCTGGACATAGAGATGCCAGGTCTAAATGGTCTGCAAGTAATTGAATCTTTGTCTTCTATTCCAAATTACAAACCATTCATAATAATTGTTACTGCATATGATAATCATGCTGTAAAAGCTTTTGAATACGACGTTGTTGATTATCTTTTAAAACCAATAGATACAAAACGTTTTTCTAGCGCCATGTCCAGGGTATTGAAATACTTTAGTGCTACGGCAAGAATAGATAGAATTACTGCAAAACGCGGAAGCAGGATAATGCTGATTCCTTTTGAGGACATCTCTTATGTCTATATGGAAAATTCGATCGTCTATATTAGCAGTAAGGGTGTTGTTTATTCTACTACCTATAGAACCATGGAAGATATTCATAAAGAACTTGGTAACAGAGATTTTTTTAGGACACACAGAGGTTTTATCGTCAATCTTAAGAAAATAAGAGAGATAAAACAAGAAGACTCTGGTGTTCTTTTACTAAAACTTGAAGATACTGATGTACAAGTTCCTGTTGCAAGAGCAAAAGCTAAAGACCTGAAATCTTTTTTTAATTTATAGCACTTTCAAGTATTTTTATGATGTCATCTTTGTACATAGGGACCACACCGAATATGGCATTATCGTTGTTGCCATATACATCTATTGTCATCTGTGCCACAGCTTCTTTATCTATGTTATATTTTTTTGAATCTCTTAATGCACCAATGCTATTTAACCAATTCTTAAAATCTGAGATAGCCTGATCACAATTTGTATAATGTGAGGTGTTTTCATGCAGGAAATATCCGACGAATCTTTTTATCTTGTCTTCATTATATGGCTTATCAAATTCAAGTACGGCAGGCATTAAAAGTGCCAAACCCAATCCATGAGAGATATCATATATGCCACTTATGGCGTGTTCTATCAAATGTATGGGCCATCCTCCATTCCTACCGCTGAACATGCCCATCATTGCGATGCTTGATGCCCATGATAATACTTCTCTCTGTTCAATATCTTTTGGATCTTTTAAAAGTTTTTCTATTGAGGTCTTAACAGTTCTGGTAATGCCTAATGTTATTTGATCTGGAATGCAAACGGTAGAAGTGCAGGACAGATATGTCTCTATGCAATGACATATTATATCTACGGCTCCGTCTATCAGATAATCTTGAGGTACTGTAATAGTTAAAAGAGGATCTATTACGGCGTACTTTGGTATTATCAATCCACTATGTATTGCGGATTTCTGTTTTTTCTCATAATTAGTTATTACGGCTCCACCGTCGACTTCTGATCCTGTAGCAGCTAATGTAGGAATGCATATTATAGGTAGGACTGTTGTTACCTTTTTAGTTTTTTTGTTTCCAGCAGGACAATAATCCCAAATGTCATCTCCAGTCTTGGCAACTATAGCAATACCCTTGCTTGCGTCCATTACTGATCCGCCACCAAGTGCTATTATCATGTCCGCATTCATTTTACTGGCCTGTGCTCCAGCCTTATTTATTGTTTCACTTCTTGGGTTTGGTTCTATACCTTCAAATATTTCATATTTTATGTTTTCATCTTTTAAGAAGTTTTCAAGTTTTTGCAAATAACCGAATTTTTTTACTGAACCATATCCTATAACAATAAGTGCCTTTTTCCCTGTTGCAGTTGCAGCTTTTTTTATTCTTTCAAATTCACCTCTGCCAAAATAAACTATTGTTGGTTGGTAATATCTAAATTTTTCCATTTTAAGTCCTCCAAAGGCCTTTGCGCATATTCCATTAAATGTATAAAACCTACCGATGACTGTAAATACAAGTCATAACACGCCTATGACTATTGATAATGTTATATAGCAACAGTATAGCCTA
>JBAXWW010000038.1:0-10870 GCA_037128215.1 bacterium
GTCTGTGACCATTCCAAACATAGAAAGGCGATCCAGAATCTAAATAAGGAGACGCATTATCAATGATCTTTTTAAGCCAAGTTTCATAATCTTCTTGAGTCATGTTGTCGTGATAGATTCTTTCCCAAGTTTTATGTTTCTTAGGACGAGAGTTCCCCTTTGGGCGATTACCACCATAATAGTCTACGTTGTACGGAGGATCAGTGTGGAGAAGCTGAATTTTGTCACTTCCGATAAGTTGGTGTAACACCTCTGGATCAGAAGAATCCCCACATATTATTTTATGTTTTCCAAGAGTAATTAAATCTCCGAGTTTGGTAACAGGTTCATCGATAGCATTAACTGTTCCCTCAAAATCAAAGTCATCATCGTCTTTATCTTCGTTAAAACCATCTAGGATTTTGCTTATCTCTACCTGATCAAATCCCGTAAGCCCTACATCAAAGTCGGGTAAACTTTGCAAATCTATAAGTAGCTCTGCAAGTTTATCGTTATCCCACCGACCTTGAATTCTGTTTAACGCAAGATTTAGCGTCTTTTCTTTCTCTAAAGACAGACTAACAACACTCACTTCAATTTCTGTCAAACCCTGTTCTATTAAAATCTTATATCTTTGATGGCCTGAGATTAGCGTGCCTGTCTTTTCATTCCAGACTAGAGGCTCAACATAGCCAAAGCTTGCAATGCTCTGTTTTAGCTTTTCGTACTCAGCATCTCCTGGCTTAAGATCAACACGAGGGTTGTAGGGTGCTGGATTGATTTGTGAAATTGCCACTTTTTTTATTATCATGTTTTTCTCCTTTTGCTTTAGTAATTAGTATTTAGTAATTACTAACTAAAGCATAAAAAATTTTAGGTGTTCTTTTCCACCCTGTTTGACACTTCTTCTGCTACTTTTTCCTTCATACGATAGACCAGCCTTTGATTATACAAATAAACAAAGTCATCCAATAGTCCATCTATCTCGTTTTCACTTTTGTTTTCTTTTATAGCTTTTTGGACATCTTGAGAAAGCTCTTTTAACTTAAATTTTATATATTCAGGAATCAAGACCTTTTGCGCCTGAACAAGAATTGGAAGGTTTTTGGAATCTGTTCCCTTGTTGAGTATTGCTGCATAGGGTTTCAGTTGCTCAACAAAGTTTCTAAGTTTGTTATTAAAAATATCAACCTTTATTAAGATGTCATCGATATCTTCCTGATGCCTTTCCACAAACTTGTTAAGCTCATTTCCAGCAGTGTAACACCATGTAGCTATCTCTTTAACAAATTTGACTGTCTCTTCTGTATAGAAAGCGTTTGATCCTGAGCGACCCTTTTTTACCTTGATCCTAATTGGCCTGGGAACTATCTTTTTAACATCCCTAAAATAAGACAACATCTTGGAGTCAAGGTTGCTACCCTTAACCTCTTTATTTACTTCTTTGAGAAGTTCTTTCTCGGTGTATAGTTTTTGGTCTAAATATTCAATCATTTTAAAACCCTATTTAGTAATTACTAACATGTTTTAAATGTATCGTCAATTATTAGTTTTTATCTGTATCTTTTGTCTGCCTTGCTAACGCCAAACACAGTAGCGCATGTACTACTCTTAAAGAAACGGCACTATCAACTTTACCTGAGGCAAAATCCCCATGGCAAACATCATTTCTTAAGTTCCAACCTCTAGGATCTGTAAAAACTACTCTTAAATATTGCTGGATGTCTTTTTTATATATTTCCAAAAAACACTTATCCCTAAGGAGATCATCAAGATTTAATGGTGTAAAATATCTTGAAGAATATCTGTCTTTACTAACTGACCTTACCTTATATATATTCCCTCCGCATGACTCTATAAAACATCTAACAACGTGCTCTAGTTGCGGTATCAAAAGCGATATTGAAACAAAATAGTCCCCATTAAAATGAGCCTCTATCCCTTTAGTAACAAAAGACTTTCTATCAATATCAAAGACAGGAGACTCATATAAAAAATCAATTAATTTGTTCGCATCTACTGAAAAATGGGAGCAAAACTCTTTAAAAACAAGCCCAAATAAACCAGACGCAAACGACATGTTCTGACTCATCTGATGGCACACATTCCCCTCTAGATCATCTTCAACGCTACGAATGGTTGCGCAAGGAACACCTTTGTCATCAATAATTTTTTTGGATATCATAAAGGTCATTGGGGCTGTTTTAGATAAGTCTTTGATTTGTTCCACGATCGAATCATATTTTGGGATGAAATTGATAATTATTCTAATTAAAGCTTCTTGATAGCTTCCACTTAAAAGAGACGCTATGTATGCGTCCATGTCCTCTTTCTTAATTTCACGAGATACACTTATAGATTTTAATTCACTATGAATCTTTTTTGAAACCTGCTGAAGTTTAGTTAATACTTCATCTGCCTCACTATGCATACCAAATTTTAACAGAGCCTTATGTACTCCTTCTAACCATGCAGAAGAAACTAAAGAGTCAGCCTTTTCACTCAAATCTTCAAATGCCTCTCTGTAATAACTTAAAACTCTTACTGTCTCATCATTTTTATTCATTCTTCTATAGTGTTCAGCCAACCTAAAAGCCGCATGTTCGATCGCCCAAGGATCTTTTGGCGTTTGAGACACCAACCTTGCTAATCTGTTCTCTAGGCCACTTATTATTTTGTTGATGTCTTTTTCCTCTAACAAGTTCCTGATATTTTTCTCATCCATTAAAATATCATATGCTTTCCCCCACAAACCTATCTTACTGTCTTCAGCAACTTTATCTTCATAACTAATAATACTATTAACAAGGGTGCTGATTCTCTTTTTATCATTAATCGAAGCGGCAATAGAAATAGCTCTTTCTAGTTTTGAGAAAATAGACATTTCATAACTATGAATATCGCTATCCGCCAGAGCGATAGATGAATCAATAATTAACCAAGCATACTTAATATCGGCCTTTTGTTGAGTTACAGATAATTTAAATTCCCACACAAGATTTGCGTAACGATTTTTAAATATCAGGTTAGTGGCCTCTTGTGCCCTTTTTTCCCAACACGCAATTATTTCTGGAGTTATCTCTTTTAGGTCTGGAATGTCTGTTTCTCCCATTCTAAACATAGGACCGAAATATAAGACATTATCCTTGCCATCTTCATGATAGTTTTCAACCAAAAGAAACGCCAATAGCTCAGAGGTAACCTCTATAATATTTAGAATGTTTTCTTTTTTAACAAAATTGTTTAGTTTGTCATGAATCTTGAATTCATCCAATTTGTCAGGCGACGCTTCTAGCTCCTTTAAAAATAATCTAAATTTTGTTAATTTATTACTTGTTTCCAACGATGTAACACTGGGGCATCCCTGTTCCTCTCCTGACTTTCTAGTTAAATTTACGTCCATCTGAAACCTCCGGAATTCTTATTAATAAGCAAATAGCTAATAATATTACATTATTTTTAGTCAAAGGCTTATTAAAAAGTGTATCAAAGATCACTCACAAAACCCATCAGAAAAATATCAATAATTTCAACGAGGTTAAAACGTAAAATTCGTGTATCAAAAACTAAAATTTTTAATACACAGTTAAAAACAATTTGGATGTTAAACTGACTTAAAGTCTAACAGATTTACATCTACATAATAACGATGTTACATAGTAGATATATTTTTTTTATATCTTTGGTATCTCATATCAAAGGCCTTTTCACTACCTTCCATTACATCACAAATTTCCTTCTTTATATCGGCACACTCAATAGTTCCTTCCTTCAAAACAGACAATTTGTCAGATTCAGCACTCATCGATATGATATACTCTGCATCACCATTTACAGGAATGTTAGCATTATGGGTTACTACAATAATTTGCCGACTTTCCTTTGTTGTCCTAAGTTTACTAACTATCAAGTCATAAACTAATCGGTTATCTAAATCATCTTCAGGTTGGTCTAATATCAAAGGGTTATAGCCATACGAAAGGATAACGATAAGTATAGCCGTTGTTTTTTGCCCAGCTGAAACCGTTGAAAGCGATTTGTATTTTTCTCCTCCAGTTGGTTTATATTTTATTTCTATATCATCATCTGGAAGTAATAACTCTATTTCATCAATCTGTGAGTAATTCAGCTTTGATATGAGGCTTTTAAAACGAGGATCATTTAATTCTTGACCGGCTTCGCTATCAGAAACGGTTGCTGCTCTACATAAAACATTAATTAAATAATCATTTCCTCTTCTAATTTTTTTAGATTTAGAAAAAAAGCCATTAGCGATTCTATTAATATCAGGCTCAAATTCTGTTTCCTTTTGTAATATACTTCGAAGTTTTTGTATAAAATCATAGCGATCACCGAAACGTTTTATGTTAATTTTTATTTCGCTACTGGTAACTTTTTGTTTGGTAAAAGATTTTCTTTTCCTGGTGATATTTGTAGATGTAATTAAATATCTTTTCTTTAATTCTTCTTTTAATTTAATATTAAATTCCAACTCATCTTCTAGTTTTTCTAATTGCTTTAGTATTCTTTCTTTAGAAATTTTGGCATTAATTAGTTCTTCAAAATTTGAAATGTCATTAATCCCTTTTTGTTGAAGACCTTGTTTCTTGGTTCTAATATCCTCAAGACATTCAGTATATTTTTTCTGCCAAGTTGTTTCTTTCATGGCATCCTCAAACTGAGTGCGTATGTTTGCAAAGACTGCTTTTCTTTCTTTTACACCAGCAATAGTTAATTCTATTTTTCCCTTAGATTCGTTAAATATTCTCTGTAATTCATCTTTATAATCACCTTCAAAAACAGATGTGTCTACTTCAGCGAATAAAAGCTCTTTCTCAAAACTGTCAAAATAGCTTTCTCTCAGTTTGATTTCACTGATAAAATTTTCAATACTTTCATTTTGAGAAGAAAATTGTTTCACTTTAGTAAGCAAATCTGAAATTCCACTTTGTTCACATAACTTAATTTTATCTTCAAGATCTCTAATTTGCGTTTGTAAGCCAGCTTTATCTGACACTTGCTTTTGTAACTCTCTGACTTTGGCTGATTGGGTCAAGAAATTACCTTTTATAACTTCTCTGTCCTTTTTTAACTGGTCTAAACCAACAATAAACTTATCAATTATTTCTCTCAGGGAATTAGGCCTTTGAGCTATTTCGTATATTTGTTTTTGAGAGTATTGTTCAAATTCAAAAAAATGAATAAAAGCCGCATCGGTTATTTCAGTCCAAGTTTTATTAGTATTATCTAATTTTTCTATTTTTATACTTTGTTTTTCAGCGGACTCTATTTTTGAAGCTGTTATTTTATAGAGTTCCTTATTACGAACAAATTCTATTTCTACTTCTGTATTCTCATTTAGAACACCCTCTCCATCATTGTTCGTCTTTTTATAAAAGTTAACATGGTCGTTAAAAATGTCAGCGAGCATTTTTATATCTGAAACCCTATTAAATACTCCTCGAATAAAGCGTAAAGCCGAAGATTTTCCACTACCTCGTCCTCCAATAATCGTAGAAAGTTGAGGGCTAAAGTCAATTTTTAATGGGTTATCCTTTGCAATATTTGTCGCCTCTTTTATAGAAATAGACTTTATCCAAAGTTCTGGCAGTTGATAGGGGTATTCGTGGCAATCAAAATCATTTTTTACTCTAATGTCTCCCAATAAAAGAGCCTGGCGTAAACTTTCAAGAGATGGCTTTTCATCCATTTTTATCCAGGTATATCGAGAGCCAACTCCAGCCACACCATGCGAGGATGCTCCAGAACTTTGTGGGTTATCTGAAAAAGTAAGTATGGTTTTATGACTTTTTAGAGCTTCCTGAACAGGTCGATACCATGTTTTTAACGTATTCTCTTCAACTCCATTAGGATAAAATTCCTTTATATGACTTTTTAATTCTTCATTTCCTGTAATTGGTACATTAGCACCAATAAAATCTCTAAAAACAACCTGCGCGGAGTTAATATATGGTAGTGCATAAAATTTATCTAAACTTGACAGACTTATACTGCCCAATCCGCTATATGAATCAATATGTGCAGGAATTATTAATGCACCAGCATCGTTAGCTATTTTTGCTATATCAAGAATGGTCTTTGTAGAACAAGCATCTATTTTCCCAAAAGAAGAACGCTGTATACCGCATGTCGTTAAAAAATCCTCTATATCCCGTGATGATTTCATAACGTCAAATAAAATCAATAAATGGACTTTACTTGTATCACAAGTAATTTCCACTCCAGGGAAAACAAAAATTCCTTTGTTTGCAGCGATTTCTTTTATACCATCAATGCTTTTTCCTGCATTATGGTCAGTTATAGCAATACAGTTTAACCCTGTATCACAAACTTTTTGTATTAGATCATCAAGAGTGACTGTTTTGTCTCCGAAACAGTCACTGGCAGTGGTGTGTATATGAAAATCACATTTAAACCACCGCGTTCCCCTATAGGATAAACTAGAACTCATTTAAGCCCCTATTTTCTTTCCTTATATCATACCAAAAACTTTAGTTTTTAATATGAAAAAGCCGTTATTAATACCACTTGAAATCATTAAGCTTTTTAAATTTTAAAGGTTTTTTGATACAATAATAGAACAAATCCTTTAACATGTTTTAAATTTTATGAAAAAAACCTCCATTTCACAAATCAATCAACACCATTGTCTCATAGTAATACTATTAAGCAGCTTGCTGCTCATATAAATACTTTTGAAAATTAATAAAAGTATTACGAATATCTTGAACACCACCCAGCATAGTAGCAGCATCATCAAGAGCGTGATATTTAAGTGTAAGAAGATCTGGTAGTTTTTCTTGATCAAGTTCTTCAACACCTGTTTCAATGTATTTACTTAATACAAAGCCCAAGAAATCTTTCTGTTTATTATCCAGACCTTCGAAAATTTTTGATTGTGCCTGTGCAACTCTTAGTTCTCTTGTGATTGGTTTTCTGGCAAAAGAAACATATTCAAGAACATCGAATAAATCACTTTTTTCTGCATTTATAAGTTTTTGCATCGTAATCAATTGCTCTTTGCCGTAACCAGCTTCAGAAAGCTTTTCTAGTAATATTTTGCGTGTGACAGGGGTAGACCAAATTTTACGTAATTCTTCTTCATTTTTGAAAAAGGCAGGTAATGCGCCAAACAAACCATGCAAAAATTCTTCCGCTGAAATTGGTTTCCCATCTGCACTCCAGAAAGAGGTAGAGATCATGTGCTGGATTTCACGTTCTTTGCCATCAGCAAGTCTAATCTTTAGTTTTTGTCTTCTCTCTTTCTTATCAGGGTCAGATTCTTTAGGTTCTTTTGGTGTTGTCGGTTTCTTCGGCTCTTTAGGCTCTGGTTCTATTGGCTCTCCATCCCATTCAGGATCGGCAAAATGATGATAGGCATCTACAAAATCGTAAATAGTAAAATAATCTTTGCCATCAAACAGTCTCGTTCCACGACCTATAATTTGTTTAAATTCAATCATGGAGTTGACTGGACGCATTAACACAATATTACGAATATTACGAGCATCAACACCTGTAGAAAGCTTTTGAGAAGTTGTTAATATTGTAGGAATAGTTTTTTCGTTATCTTGAAATTCACGCAAATATTGATCACCTAGGACACCATCGTTAGCTGTTACTCTAACACAGTATTTAGGGTCTTTGCTTTCGCTATGTTGGTTAATTAAATCTCTAACTGCTGCAGCATGTTCTTGTGTTGCGCAAAAAACTATAGTTTTTTCTTTCTGATTTATTTCAGAAAGCAGAACTTTTACTCTCTTCTCTTCACGTGCCTTTATCTCTATGATTTTGTTAAAATCAGCCTCTTCATACACTTTACCTTCTTCCACTTCTCCTTCTATAATCTGATCATCAGAAGTATAAATATAATCATCTAAAGTTGTTTGAATCCTCTTTAGTTTGAACGGCGTTAAGAAGCCATCATTGATACCCTCTTTAAGTGAATAAATATAAACTGGATCACCAAAATAACGATAAGTATCTATATTGTCGTTGCGTTTGGGTGTTGCAGTTAAACCAAGTTGAACTGCTGGTGAAAAGTATTCCATAATATCACGCCAGTTGCTTTCATCGTTAGCCCCTCCACGATGACACTCGTCGATAACAATAAAATCAAAATAATCTTTTGGATATTGACCAAAATATGGAGTATTTTCTGGACCACACATAAAAGTTTGAAATATTGTAAAGAAAATACTGCCATTAGTCGGCACAGCACCTTTTTTACTTATTTCCTTAGGATTGATACGAACAAGCGCGTCTTCTGGAAATGCAGAAAATGCATTAAACGCTTGATCGGCCAATATATTTCTATCTGCTAAAAACAAGATTCTAGGTCTGCGCACACTATCACGTTTCAGATTCCAACGCGTATGAAAGAGCTTCCAAGCTATTTGGAATGCAATAAAGGTTTTCCCTGTACCAGTTGCCAATGTAAGTAAAATACGCTGTTTCCCATCAGCTATGGCAGTCATAGCTTTGTTCACAGCTATTTCTTGGTAGTAACGTAGATTTTTTGTACCACCAACATCTTCAAACGGGACGTTACTAAATGCATCTCTCCAATTATTCTGAGTAGCAAAAGTTTTATTCCAAAGTTCATCTGGTGTAGGAAAACTAGCAATTAAACCCTCTATTCCAGTTTCCATGCAAATCTGGTAGACCTCTTTACCATTAGTTGAATATGTATAATTAATATACATTTTTTCAGCATAATTCTTAGCCTGAGCTACCCCTTCACCTACTTCCAATTCATCGCTTTTAGCCTCAATAACGGCAAGTTTACGGCCTTTGTATACTAATACGTAATCAGCTATCAAAGGCTTCGTCCGCCCACCGCCAGTTTGAATTTTACCGATAGTAATATTGTATTCTCTTAGAACTTTTGAACCTTCAACAACACCCCAACCACTTTCTTTAAGTTTTGGGTCAATTAATTCTGCTCTTGTTTCAGCTTCATTCATGTTTGGGCCCCTTTAAGTTCGCCATTAAAGGCTTTTTGCAATATTGATTTTTTTAGTTCTTCAAAATTAGCAATTTTTTGTTTATATATAGCTTCTAATTTTTTTGTTTCAGCTGAGAGACCATCGAGTTTAGCAAGAATATGTTTTTGTTCACATAGAGATTTTGGAAATGCAATCATCTGACCACGAACTTCTCCATCGGTTACAGCAGGATAACTTGCCCCCTTTTGTAGTTTTTCCATGTTGGTCATGAAAAGATCTGTCTGTAAATAATAATAAAGTAGCTTATTCTCTATTAATTCTTTACCTCGGAGAACAAAGTAACCAGTGCTACAAACCTGTTTGTCGTATTCCTTAGGAATAATAGCAATCCGTTTCAACGTTGGCCTTACTGTCGCAAATATAACATCATTCTCTCGTATCAATTTTCTAGCCCGACTGGGTGCTTCCTTGCCTTTTAAAACAGATACTGTTTCGATAGTAAATAAATCGTTATTCACACTCGATATATCGATATAAGTAAAATCGGTGTTTGGCTGCAAAGAAGGATTTACATTTTCAGTTTTTTGTAGAACTTCTCCCAACGTCTTTCTCTCCCAGCTTTCGCATGAATTAGTAAAAACACTCTGCAAATATGAGGCAAAAAGCTCCCTGGCGTTTTGCAGATTTTTTTCGGCATTTTCTTTTGCCTTTGCAATTACAGAGAACGTTTCGTCAAGAACAGTTACTATCCATTGCTGTTCAGAAAGAGGAGGAATAGGTATTGGAAACTCCCTAACAGTTCCAACATTCAAATTTCCGACACCTGAACCACTTATGCTTTTTTTAGCAAGTGTTTTAATAATATTGGTATTTAAATAATGTTTTAAAAAATGATTATTTAAGATGGATTTATTAACTTTAATTAAGGTAAGACTAACAAAAACGCTGAATTCAACATTATCTTCAATTACAGCTGCTTCACCATAACTACCGACTCTTGTGTAGAGAATATCACCTAGTAAAGGCTTGTTGTTTTTTGTAAGTTCCTCGTGCGTTTGTTTAGAAATATGGTTGTATCCATTCCAGATGATTTTTCCATTTTTAACATTTTTGGCTGAAAGGAATGGAACACCTTCATCAACATATTTTGGTCTTGCTGCAACTCCGCAAGTAATCAATTCACAAACATCTACAAGTTTTTTTTCTTCCCAATTTTTTTTCATATAAGATCTCGTATTGAGCTCATAATTTCCGAACTTTCTTCATCCAACTTCTTTATCTCACTTAAGATATTCTGCGGGTTACGTAGAGCCATTTCATCTTTTTTATTTGGATTTTTAGCTGATAAATCATAAGTATTCGTGTCTACATACGCAATATCTACCAACCAAGAATTCTCTGAGTCAGCTTTAGTTTTTTGTAATTCTACAAACTCTGCCAAATCGTTTTCGTTCAACGGATTAGTCTTACCAAGATTCCTGTCTAAGTTGAGTTGATAAAACCAAACCTTGCGTGTTGGAACTCCTTTTTCAAAAAAGAGCACTACCGTCTTAACTCCAGCCCCAGTAAAAGTACCACCAGGTAAATCTAGTACAGTGTGTAAATCACTACTTTCTAAAAGTTGCTTACGTAAACTAACAGAAGCATTATCAGTATTAGAAAGAAAAGTATTTTTAATTACAACGCCTGCTTTTCCTCCAGCCTTCAGAATTTTAATAAAATGTTGAAGGAATAAAAAAGCGGTCTCACCTGTTTTTATTGGAAAGTTTTGCTGAACCTCTGCACGTTCCTTACCTCCAAATGGAGGATTGGCAAGTACTACATCATATCTATCTTTTTCTTGAATATCAGAAAGATTCTCAGCAAGAGTATTGGTGTGCACAATGTTTGGTGCTTCAATACCATGTAATATCATATTCATT
>JBAXWW010000039.1:0-10752 GCA_037128215.1 bacterium
ATCTTCACAAGCGCATTAGCGACAGAGGGTATAACAAGAAGCGCACACAATAAACAAAGAACTCTTTTCATTAACGGCCCCCTATATGAAATTATTATAACTCAATTCTATCAAAAAACTTTCTGTTCTTATATTTTGAATTAAAGTCCTTTACTGAACCCCATTTTGTAAAATCATCAAATTTTATTTTAACAGCATCTGAAAAAACAAATTCGTTCAATATCTCTGCGCAAACAGTAGGCATTATCGGAGAAAGCATATAGGTGGTTATTCTAATTACTTCCAATACAGGTAGAAGAATTGCATTGAGTTCCTTTGTGTTGCCTGTTTTGAAAACATCCCATGGTTTACTGTCTGCTATGTATTTATTTGCATCATCAAAAAGAGCCCACATCATGTCCAATGTTTTATGAAATTCATATTTACTGAAATCCTGTTTATATGAGCTTATTACTTTGTTCAAAGAATCTTTTAACACATGAGAATCTGGAAGATTACCGTCAGTGTGAAGTTTTTCTTCTTCTGGAAAATATTTTTCTATCATTCCCATAGTTCTAGAGATCAGGTTGCCGTAGTTATTTGCAAGGTCTGTGTTATATCTTCCAACAAATCTTTCTATAGTAAAATCAGAATCCTCACCCCAACGCATATCTCTCAAGAAGAAAAACCTTAAACCCTGATCCCCATATTTTTCCTTGAACGAGGCTGGTTCTATTACGTTACCTAACGATTTTGACATTTTAACACCGGACATATTCCAGTATCCGTGCACGTTAAGATGCTTATAAAGAGGCAGACCTGCAGAGATAAGCATCGTCCCCCAATAAACAGTGTGTGTTCTTAATATATCTTTTGCTATGAAATGTTCACTAACATTCCAATAGTTATTGAAATCAGGTGAATCAGGATAACCTATAGCACTTATATAGTTAAGAAGTGCATCAAACCAAACATAGGTAACAAATCTATCGTCGAAAGGCAGATCTATTCCCCAAGAGACCCTGTCCTTTGGTCTACTAATACAAAGGTCTTCTGTCTTTTCTTTAAAATATCCAAGAACTTCATTCCTATACCATTCTGGTCTTATCATATCGGGTCTTCTTTCTATTTCAGCCTTAAAAGCATCTACATATTTTGACATTTTAAAGAAATAATTTTCTTCTTTAACGAGCTTTGGTGTTGTTCCGTGGTCAGGACATTTGCCGTCTACAAGTTCAGAGTCTGTTATAAATCTTTCACAACCTAAACAATAATGACCTTCGTATGAAGCAAAATAAATATCCCCAGAATCATATAATTTCTGAAGTAAGTATCTCACTACCTTTTTATGTCTTTCTTCTGTTGTTCTTATAAAATCATCATATTCAAGTCCCATTAGGTCCCAGACTTCTTTGAATCTTTTAGAGTTCTTATCAACAAAACCTACAACATCCATTCCTTCTTTTTGAGCAGCAACGGCTATCTTCTCGCCATGTTCATCAGTACCTGTGAGCAAATAAACTTCTTCGCCAAAAAGCTTATGGTATCTTTTTACGATATCAGCAACAACTGTTGTAAAAGTGTGTCCTATATGAGGGTGTGAATTAACATAATACAGCGGTGTAGTTATATATAAATCAGGCTTTTTCATCTAGTCCTCCAATGCCACAGTTATGAGTTCGTCTAAAAGTTTTGAATAAGAAAGCCCACTTTCATTCCATAGCCGTGGGTACATACTTATGGTCGTAAAACCTGGAATAGTATTTATTTCATTAAAGTAAATTTCTTTAGTATCCCTATCCACAAAGAAATCTGTTCTGGCCATTCCTGAACATCTAAGGACTTTAAAAACACTTCTTGCATATCCTGCTATTTTAGCTTTTGTAGCTTCATCTATGTCTGCTGGAACAAGAAGGTCTGCTCCTTTCGCATCAATGTATTTTGCCTCGTAAGAATAAAATTCCCCAAGAGGAACTATTTCTCCAGGGATACTGACCTTCACCTCTTTGTCCCATTTCCCAAGAACTGCAAATTCTATTTCCTTAGCATTTATACCTTTCTCTATAAGGACCAAACTTGAATATTTAAACGCCTCATCTACAGCTGTTTTGAGTTCTCCTTTCTCTTTAACCTTAGTTATTCCAACTGATGATCCCGCAGAAGAGGGTTTAACAAACAAAGGCAACCCAAGTTCTTTGATAATATGCTCTACATCTATTTTATCTCTTTTCGTATATGACAGCCATGGAACAACAGGAATGGAATTATATTTAGCTACTATTTTTGTTAGGTCCTTATCCATGCATAAAGCAGAAGAAAGAGTGTTGCAACCAACTATTGGAAGACCAAGAACTTCTATAACCCCTTGCAACGTTCCGTCTTCACAATTTTCTCCATGAACTACAGGGAAAACTACATCTACATCAAACGGGACCAATTGATCTCCATCCTTATACATAAAAACATTCTCAGAACCTGGATTTATTATAGCTGGCTCCCAAGCTCTTTCACTAAGAGAATAGGAGTCAATGGAACCATGGTCTGTATAAAATTTTGTATCACCATAGTAACGCCATTCACCTTTTTCTTTACCTATACCAACGATGTTAACATTATATTTTTCTCTGTCTAAATTTTTAGCTACAGAACTTGATGATACGACAGAAATAGTATGTTCAGGAGAAACACCACCACCTATAACTAAAACATTTATTTTTTTATTTGGATATTTTTTCATTTACCCCACCTAAAACCTTATCCCTGTTCTTTATTGCCTTGGACCTCATTAGCTCTATCTCTTTTTTCAACTCTTCTTTGAATTTTGTATCTTTTATATTTGGAAGATTTATGTTCACATTAAGTACAGCACCTTCAAATCCGGCATAAGCCATCAAGGCTCCAACTCCGACATCACTTGCTGAATTGGGATTACCTATTTCTACAACCTCATAAAGTTCTTCCAAAACATCTACACATGCGTTTGCTGTATCAAATGGAACTAATGTTGCCTTTTTATATTCTTCTTCAATAGCACAGTCTCTATTGCTTTTCTCTTTTTCTGTGTTTTTCGGCATTCTCATCGCTGACATAACACCATTAAAAGCTTCTGTATCTAGATCAATACCACGTTTTAATCCTTCTAGAGCTGATATTAATTTATCTCCTCTTCTACTTAATTTTTCCAGAGTATGCTCATATCCTTTTTTTGCAGGACTAAGACTTGATACCATTGCTCCAAGTCCAGCTCCTAATGCACCTGCAAGAGCAGCAACGCTACCGCCACCTGGTGCAGGCGAATCTTTTCCCACTTCATCTATAAAATTTTCTAAAGCCATACTGCAAAGTTTTCCAGTTTTTGACATTTTATATTCAATAACTTTTTCATGGATATTGAATGGAGATATCTCATCAAGGCCAAGTGACTTAACAGCAATATGTATTATTTCTTTTTCAGGAACACCTGTTGAGCGTTTAGCTTTTGTAAGAAAATATTTTCCAGCCGCTATTATCGCATCTTTTGGTATCAGACCAACCAGTTCACTACCTGTAACTCTTAGACCAAGTTTTTCTGCTTCGCTAACACAAGTTTCAAAAAGCTTATGTAAAGGTGTTGTTTTATAGTTAGTCAGATTTATTGATATTTGAGCTACACCGTACTGGTCTATATACCAGCCTATCGCCTTAACTTCTTTTAAAAGACCTGTAACATTAACAGCCTTACCTTCCTTATCTCTTACTATTTCTCCCTTTTCATCTCTTTTAGCACGACCAGCTTCTCTAATCGTAAGAGCTATCTCATTTGCCAAGGCTCTATCCCTTGTATTAAGATTAACGTTGTAGGCGACAAGAAAATCTCGAGCACTAATCTGTATAGCTCCTGCTTTTTTTACAGTTTCGTTATATGCGCAAGGACCACAATCTGGTTTTAATGTTCCTAGCTTTTCTTGAAGGCTTTCGTACTCACCTTTTCGGACAAAAGCCAGGTCTTTTCTCTCTTTACTGGAGGCTGCATAACCGTACAAATATACCGGGATATTAAGCTCCGATCCTACTCTTTTACCAAGCCTTTTAGCCATCTCGACGCAATCATCCATACTTACACCAGAGACAGGAATAAACGGACAAACATCTGTACAGCCCTGACGAGGATGTGCGCCAGTATGTTTACACATATCTATAAGTTCATGGCTCTTTTTTATACACTGAAAAGCAGCTTCTTCTGCATTTTCTGGACTTCCAACAAAAGTTATAACGGTCCTATTCGTATCAAAACCAGGATCCACGTCTAATACTTCAACACCAGAAACAGACTTAATAGCATCAACAACAGCATCTATTATCTGCTTATTTCTTCCTTCCGATATATTAGGAACACACTCTACTAATTTTTGCACGTTAGCCCTCCTAAAATTCGCTTCCTTTTTTAATGCTAATATATAGATATAAACAGCGTTATCAAGTGGAAATTACTTGATAATCCGACCAATATACGACTTTATGACACCAAGGTCCACACTGGTATTCTTGCATGGCCCACAGCTTCTTTGATTAAGAACAGCAACAATAGGAATACTTCTTATATCCCTCAAACCACTGATAAGATCATTCTCGCAGGCCACAGCTATTATTACTTTAGGTTTTGCCTTCTTAATAACTTCTCTTGCGGCTGTTCCACCACCAACCACAACAGCATTAAGGCCATGGTCTTTCTTTAACTGGATAATAGAAGGCAGAGCACATTTACCGCAAGACCGGCAATTCTCCAATTTATCCCAGGTTACTTTATATAGGCACTCACTGTTCTGAATACAGTGAGGAATTAATATTAAGATATCTGAACCCTTATATGAAATGAATCTCGTTTTTTTTCTTTCTATTTCCAACATAACGTTCTTGTTGCTGTACTCTATAACTTCACTTCTAAATTTATCAAAATCAAGCCTCAAAAATTTAGCAGTAATATCCATAATTGGATAAACAAGAAATAAGCTCTTCAAGACTTTAACAAAAGAGATAAGTAAGTTAAGAAATAGAACTGACACAAACAACGGAACAACCGCAAGGACAAACAGCCCCCAAGAACCAAGATACTGTGCAAAAAATATTATAAGGCCAGCCCAAAATATAAAGAACATAAATAAGAAAAGATTAACTGTATTAAAACGTCTCATAGCCCTCCCTTTAAATCTTGTTTTGCTACTGATACTACACTATAATCCATAACAGTATGAATCTCAACTTTAACGAAAAATCATATTTGGCTGTAATAATAGGTAGTTTGGCGATGATGCTATTTATTCTGCCTCTGTTCTTTGCCGAGGATAAGCGTCGTCTTATTGTTCCATCTATTCTTATCTTTATTTTCTTTCAGGTTCTAATCTTTTTTTTACCTAGGAGAAGAAAATAATGCCAAAATTTACAGACAGACAAACTTTATTCAAAAACATATATTTTATGGAAACATCCTGTTGTTCTCCTGAACTCATAAGTCTTTTTACACCAAGACATGATCCTGAGAGGCTGGGCTTAACAAGAACATTAGACATAAAACTTGCTGACATAATTATTCTTTCTGGTTATTCAAACCAAAAAATAATAAACAGGCTCGAAAAAGAATACCGTCTTTTACAAAAAAAGCCAATAGTAGTCGCCGTAGGTGGTTGTGCTATAAAGAAAGGGCCACTTTTTGCTCCTGAAATAAATATACCTATAAGCATCTATATCCCCGGCTGTCCGCCTAGACCAGAAAGCATAATAGATGGACTGACCAGAGGGGTCAGACTCAAATGATAAAACTAATAAATGGTCCATTTGGGATAGCGGAGTTAGATATAAATCAAGAGGGTAAAAGAACATCCTCTATAAAGACTGATTTCGGTTTCTGCTCAAGAGAAATAATAAAGACAGCACTCGCCACAAAAGATCCTCTAAAAATGATCCCTTACTTGGAGCGCATAGAACAAAGCAGTCATAACCACTATTCAACTTGCTTTTGTATGTTGCTGGAAAATATTTGCAATATCGTGCCAGAAGATACGGTTAATAGAGTAAGAACTTTTCTTTTAGAGCTGGAAAGGATTTATAGCCACTCTATATATCTTAATAAAATGTTCTCATATACAGAAAACCAGATTCTAATAAATCACACTACGACTATTAGAGACATAATACTGGACTGTTCTGAAGAAATAACAGGACATAGAATGTATGGCACATGCAGCGTCATAGGTGATGTTAATTTCAATATAAGTTCTGGTAATATTAAGGTGATAAAAAGAATTTCTGATGAACTAACAGCCGTATTAAATAAAATAAAAAGACTCGCAAAAGACAATCCATCATTACTCTCTCTTTTCAGGGAACAGGTTATAATAACTGAAAAGATGATAAAGCAGAATTATATTACTGGCCCATTTTCCTGGTACGATAATAGCAACTCAGATTTAAGGGAAAAAGAACCATACTTAGCATATAGGCAACCTGAGATAAAAATACTACTAGAAAAAACGATAAATTTAGAGAACTGCACTTATGGAAGGATCTTGAGACTCATCGAAGATTCAGATGTATCCATAAAAATAATAAAAAGTTTATTTAGCACTGGAGACAATATAATCTACAATAGAAAACAGCCATTAAAATACTCTGCAGTAAAACCAAAAGGTGAATATAGTCAGAGCATCGAATCACCAAGAGGTGTAATAAAAATAACGACAGAAATCGGCAAAACTGGATTGATAGATAGCCTAGAAATAAAAACACCTTCGGAAGTAAACATGTCCATTATTGATAGAGCTATAAAAGGCAGTGCTGTAGATTACATAGAACAAGCATTTGACAGTCTATATCTGTCCAGCATGGAGATAGACAAATGACGATCCTTTTTGATTTTTTAATTTTTTCATTCTTTGTTTTTGTCTCAAATTCAATATTAAGTATCTCAACTATCCGAATGGAAAGAAGAATCGGAGTCAGATCAGATTTTATAAGACTCTTTTTTAACATATTACCAACGTATATAAAAAACATTATCATGATCCTGTTTCTTTTTTTGGCAACAAAATTACTATATTTAGAAATCATCGATAAAAAAATATTCATTTTTGTACCATTGCTTATCTTTTTCATAAGTAAAACAAAACTTAAATCTCAAAAATACACAGAGTTGGTTACTACTACGGCCTGTCTTGTCTCAGTTGTTATTTGTGTTCTAACAGCTACAACATTTAATAACAGCAGCATAAAGATAGTTGAGTATAATCCTTTTCGTCTCTTAGCTTTAGTAATGGCGATGATTAGTGTCTATTTTTTTAACAAAGATAAATCTGAGCCTGTTGCTGTCAACATTGCGAGAAATTTAGCTCTAAACATGTATACTCTCTATCTATTCATCCCTGCAATACCATTTATATACTCAACTATTATTTCTTTTGGAATACTATATATACAATTCATAATCGACAGTTTCATTCCAAAACTAAACCTGTTCCAAACAATGAGGAACAGCTCCATATTACTTATTACAATTTCTTTGCTCGGGTTCTTAGGTAATCTTATTTGGACGGTATTAATATTGGGAGCAAAATGATAATAAAACCTATAACAAGAACTCTTAGAGGGCTGCTCTACCTTTTGATCTCTGGACATGATGTAACAGAAATGTACCCTGATCCTGTAGTAAAGCCACTTCTGCCAAAAAGGTCTAGAGGTTTTTTGTCTGTTGATACTTACAAATGCAATCTTTGTGGAGAATGTAAAAAGACTTGCCCTTCAAAAGCACTTGAATTGGACACAGCAAATCTATCTCTCAACGTAGATTATACGCTTTGCATGTACTGTGGATATTGCACTGCCATTTGTCCACAACAAGCACTTTCTTTCTCCAAAGAATTTGAGGGTGCCACAAAAAACAAGGATTTGTTCCAGTATAAATTCAGCGTTATAGATATAAAGAACATTAAGAAGGAAGTATAATGATGTCATTAAGGCACTGGTTAACCGTTTTGATCCTGTTAACACCTTCGGCTATTCTATTTAAATTAGGCGGTATCGCATATGCCACACCGTTTATTCTTTTAGTATTGATGTTCGTCAGCCTTAATAATTTAAACACACCATTAAAAAAAGATTACATAAAAATAGTTACAGCACTGCCGATATTAGCCTTGTTCTTCTTGCTACTAACAAACAAACAAGCTGTATCACCTGAACAACAAAAGCTTCTTCCTTCTGAATTAGACATTGTAATAATTATTTCCTGTATAACTACGTTTACCGCAATAGCCTCTTCACTATTAATCCTAAAAAGAACAAAAGGTAAAAAAGCAATATTATCACAAAACGTTTTCTATAAAGTATCTGGGTTCATAATAGCCTTGGTTCTTTGTGCTACTTATATAACAACTGATGCTATATCAATTTTTGTAATAACTATAACTGGGCTAGTATTGGGGACACTGCTCCTGCTAAGCCACAAAGAGTACCTAAGATGACAATAAACATCTATTTATCACTATTAAGTCTTTTACAAGCGTTCTACCTAGTGAAAACACATCAAAAAGACACCTCGTACAGATATTTTCTATATTCACTTCTGTTAGTCTTTGTGAACATTCCAACATTGTCCGAGCATTATAAGATTCTTTTGATAGGAATTATAATTTTTAAGAACATAACTTCTTCATATAAAGCTGAAATTCTAGATCCTGTAGTTTTCTTTATTAATATGGCCATTGTGTCATATATAACTTTTTTTATACGCCCAGAACAAGACTCCAACATAATAGCACTAATGCTTTCTGTTATGTTAGTAATAGCTCTGCTTAGATTGCTTATGGATAAAACATTAACATCTCCAATATATATACTACCCGTACTGATTCTCTCTTCATATTTTGCTGGTGAACAGACCATAATGCTCACTATTTTATATTCTATGATTATTTACACCGTACATCTTTTTGATAAGAAAAAAATTACTCTTTTTTTGCTGATAGCATTTCTATTACCTTTTATTGATAGCTCCATAATCTATACTGGTATACAAAAATTAGTAATGTCAGTAAATGACATAAAGACTGAAAGTATATTTTGGGTTGTTATAGCTTTAGCCTTCTTGGCCATTACTAAGTTCTACGAAAAAAATATACATCAAGCATACAAAACATTTAAAGGAAAACAATTGTTCGGCATAATCCCAGTTATAGGGATATCACTTGGAACATGTCTTTATGGATATGAGTTTCTACAGCCAATACCTTTGGTTGCTATAATTCCTATAATAGTAGTAGAAGGCAGGTATCTTGGTTTTATAAAAAGAACACCTCTTGAACAAATATTATCTATAATAACTAAAAGCATCTGCCAGCTTTACATGTTTAAATTAAAGATCTTAAGAAAAATAAAGGCCTTTTACGACATAGTTATTCTCAGAAGAACAAAAAATAAAAAAGTTATTCACAAAAATCTTATATATAGAGCTTATACTTTTACAGAGGAGCTTGTCTTTAAAAAGGCAAAAACAGAAGATCTAATAGCAGTTATCTGCCTTGTCCTTATTACTTTAATTCTTCTTCTAGGAGACAAATAATGGAACTACAATTAATTTATTTCATTATATTTCCATTAATAGGGATAGGGTTAGAACTACTAATTTCCAAAATCTTTAAGAAGATAACTGGTTTTACCACTATAATATTTTCAGCTATTATGCTTGTTTTGGCTCTATTATTTTTTAGCCAGTTTGATGCTACACAAAAAGGTGTTCAATTCATATATGAATATCCCTGGGTAAGTGAATGGGGGCTCTCGTTTAAATTAGCCTTAGATGGTATTGGCTGTTTGGGAACAGCTCTTTTCTCCATTATTTTTTTTGTTGTCTTAATTATCTCAAAGAAAAAAGAGAGAAACACAACACACTACGTAATGATGGCGTTACTTCAGATTACGGTTTTTCTTTTCCTTCTTTCCTATGATTTTGTATTAAAAATATTATTTTGGGAAGCGTCTTGGATACCGATATTCTTTTTGCTTGTAAACTCCTCTAAAAAAAGTTTCGCTATCTTATATTCAAAATATTGGTTCTTAAGTGAAGTTCTTATAGTGATAGCATGTCTATTATTGTTTAAAACGACTGGGATGTCATATGACGTAGAAAAAATAACACAGGTTCATGCAGGTGAAACAGCTACATTTATCATTATGTCCCTAATGATAATAGGAACAATGATCAGAACAGCCCTGTTCCCTTTTAGTCTCTTTATGGAGAAAGCCATACACACATGTGAAGAGAACATCTCTGCAGTAGTTGCTATCATAATGACGATAATCCCACTCTTCTTTATGGTATCAATAGTAATCCCATTATTCCTAAAAGAACTGATAATATACACTGATCTTATATCCATAATTGTTCTACTAAGCATGCTTGTCTGTATTATTAAACTTTTTATCGACAAAAGAATATCCACTATTATTTATGCTCAGATACTCATGTTCAATGCAACAACTTTTATATGGCTTATCAGACCCACTAACGATCTTCTGGGTGCATCATTTGAAATAATAATAACAAAATCACTGATCAACATTGTTATTCTTTATCTTGGCAAAGCTATAATATCAGATGAGAGAAATAATTCACAATTTAACAAATGGCTCTTTATTATAAGCATCATTATTTCTTTTGGTATTCCTGGAATAATAAATATAGGTCCTGTGTTTAAACTTATATCCAGCTGGTACAGTATTAATTCGTATGTAAGCATCTCTATC